>JBGTCJ010000133.1:0-5043 GCA_041748895.1 Pirellulaceae bacterium | reverse complement strand
TGAGGTTCCGATCGACCATCGTTGCCGACCCGCTTGGGTCGGGTGCGTCCAGCAACATCTTTGCGCCTGGGCCGTTCCAGCTGATCTCGTTGGGATTCAACCTAATTTCTGACGCCAACGACAGCTTCACGCAGCCCGGTGATCTCACCGCCGTCGATCCGCTGCTACTTCCCTTGGCCGACAATGGCGGCCCGGTGATGACACACGGCCTTCCGCTAGGGAGTCCCGCGATCGACGCGGGTGGCCCATTCCCCAATTTGACGCAGGACGCGCGCGGTCTGGATAGGCCGGAAGATGGCGATGGGGACGGCTTAGCGGCTAGCGATATCGGTGCGTTCGAGGCAGAGACGCTGGTGTTAACCGCCGACGACGACCAGGAATCGGTCGATCAGAATCAATCGGTGCTGGTCCCGGTGCTCGGCAACGATCAGGCAACGGCGGGGACCTTGCGAATTCTTTCCGTCGACGTGCCGGTAAACGGCACGGCGGAGATCGTGGGGGACGAAATCCTCTACACACCGGCCGCCGGGTTCTTCGGCGACGATTCCTTCACCTACACGATCACCAGCAGCCCCATCGGGATCGATACGCCTACGGCCACCGCGGTGGTGAGCATCACCGTCTTTCCGCTTGATGAGATCGACTTGGCCACGTCGACGCTGACCAATGTTTCGATCGTTCAACCAGGTCAATCGTTCGAGTACGAGATCTTCGTTGACAACCTTTCCGGTTCGGATGTGAGCGATGTTGTGGTGAGGACCACCGTCGGGTCACTGGCCACGATCGAATCGTTCGCAACAACCGTGGGGACCGTGTCGATCGTGGACAACACGGCGACCTGGTTTATCCCCCTGCTGTCCGAACAAACGACCCGGAGCTATCGGCTCCTGGTGCGTGCCGGCACGAGCGACGGGATTGTCACGACACTCACGACGGCTTCCTCCGATGCCCCCGATCCCGATCCGAACAACAACGATTCGACGTCCATCGTGACGATCGAGTCTCCGATTCTAACCGGAATCGTCGGTCACGTTTTTTGCGACGAAAACGCCAACGGAGTCGAGGATGCGGGCGAGGCATCGGTGGGCGCCTTGGTGTTTATCGACCGCAACGGCAACCGAATTTTTGAGCCCAGTCTCGGCGAGGTTGGCACGCTGACCGACGATTTGGGTAACTACCGCCTGCCGACGCCCGACCCTATCATCGATCGCACAGCCCATGTCGTGGTCAGCGCTCCCGCGGGATGTTTTCCCAACGTTCCAGAAATTGGTGTCACTCGCGAGGCGATTCAGACTGGGCTCTACTCGCGTGATCTCACCACCGTGCTGAACGCCTCAACGCTCCGTGATGACGTTGTTGTGATCAACGAGCTTGGCAACGATCTGGTTACGCTGGTCAATGACGGCGACGGGAATTTCTTCCGCGGACCATCGATCGAGCTTGGCAAGCGGCCTTACTCGATTTCCGCTTACCAACCGTTGGGCGAACAGGCAACGATCGCGGTCGCGGCGATCGGAATCGGTAACGATCCCGGCGCCGTTTTCGTGATCCGAGGTGGATCGGTCGTCGACGAATTCGCCGCGGGCAACGGTCCGATCGCGGTAGCGGTCAACGACTTCAATGGTGACGGCGTGCCCGATTTCGTCACAGCCTCGTTCCGCGACGGTAGAATCCTAGCGCGGATTAGCGGCCACGGGTCACCGATTGAGATCGGGCAGGTCCGCGTCCCCCGATCGATCTCAACCGCGGACATCAACGGCGATTCGCACCTCGATCTGGTGATCGTCGCCACCGGATACGACGGCGACGACAGCAGCGAAGTCATCGTGCTACTGGGCGATGGCCTCGGAGGGTTCACGGCGCTCCGCGATACAATTCCTAGAAGCCGGGCGGTCGACGTGGTGACCGCCGACTACGACGGCCTTCCCGGCGACGAAGTCATATTGGCCAACTTCGATGGCACCATCGAAATCTACCGCATCGACGCCGCAACCGGATCGCTTGCTCGCGCCGCATCTCTCCAAGCGGCCCCCGGCGTCACTGGTGTGCAAGCGAGGGATCTCAATGGTGACGGCTTTCTCGATTTGGTCGTCGCCAACCCCACGGCGGCGACGATCGAAATCTTCATCGGACAATCCGATGGGTCGTTTTTGAAAAACCGCACGATCACCGGAGTCAGCACGCCCGCGGCTCTTGCGATCGGAAACTTTGATGGCGATCCGATTCTAGACGTCGCCGTCGCCAACCTGCTCGGTTCGAGTAGTGCACCTCGCCTTCCCAGTACCGTGACATTTCTCGGTCTGACGGTCACGGAGCGCGACGTCGTCGTATCCGCCGCGGACACGACGACCGCCGATTTTGGGTTTGCGACCATTCCGAGCCCGGCGCTGCTGTCGACTCAGTCGTTGTTGTCGCCAATGGACGTCGATGTCGACGGTGCGATCACGCTCCGAGACGCGCTGTTGGTGATCAACCACATCGCGGCGGAACGCAGCCTTCTGAGCAGTGAGGGTGAGGACCACCCGTCCACCAGTGCGCGATATCGATTTGAAACCGACGTCAACCGCGACGGAAAAACGACTCCGCTCGACGCTCTGATGATCGTGAACCGAATCGCTCGGGACCGCCGCTCGGCAATGGCTACCTCGCCATCGATCGAAGCGATCGCCGACGATCGCCGCTGGGCAATCGATGAGATCATGGCCCAGCCGGGAACGCTGTTTTAGATCGAAAAGCGAGGGCTAAGGCGTCCCCATCAAGAACTCAAGCGCTGCCATCTCAATCCCCGGATTGAGGCTTTCCCGCGGACCTGCGATGTTCAAACAGATGGGCCTGACCTCCGCGAGCCAGAGGGCGATTTCGCCGGCGCTCGCTCGGGCAATGTCGAGGCACAGACATGGCTTGTGATGTTTCGCAGCCATCCGACGGGTCAGGAGCGTGCCGCCGCCAAGCCGGTCGACATACAGAATCAGCGTCGCGTCGCTATCGACCACATTCTGCTCGGTTCGCACCTTGTAATCGACCGAATCGTTCTCGGTCAGGTGGTACCTCGATGGGATCGTCCCGTCTTCGGACAAACGCCCCTTGGGACACCATCCCCCATGCTCAATCCCCATCGCGATGGCAAATTCGAGCGCCGCGCGATCGACGCCTGTCTGACCCCCGCTGACGATGCGTTTGGGGAGATATCCGGATGACTTGGGCGGCGTTGCAGACTTCGCGGGCATGAGCGTCGGGAACGAATGTGCAGTTGGCCGCCCGCGGAGGAGTCAAGTATCGCTGGGCCAGCGGTTGATGTTGGGAAACCAAGTCGACCATCGATCGGGGATCGGTGACTCAAACGACATCCGCGTTTTAGTCGTTGGATGTTCGAAACTCAACCGCCAAGCGTGCAGCGCGATTCCATCGCGGCTGCCCCGGCGAGGGCCCAAATGACCGTATTTTTGGTCCTCGTGAACCGGGTATCCTCGTTGGGCGAACTGGACGCGAATCTGGTGTTTCCGGCCGGTCTGAAGACTGACGCGGACGAGCGTCACCGGCTGACGCTTGGCGTCAACAGTTGTCTGCAGCACCGTATAGTTCAGGACGGCCTCGGACGATTCAGAACTGCCTGCCGCGACCACCTCCATCCGTTGGGCCATTTCGTTCTTGCGCAGCCAATCGTGTAGCGTTCCTTGCGGGGGACGCACGTGCCCGCGGACGATGGCGAGATAAATCTTCTCGGGCGGCAGAACCTGAGGTGCATTGGGCGCAGGTTCCCCGGCGAGCCCGGCAGGGGAGTGCCGGCGAAATTGCTCGCTCAAACGCGCCGCGGCCTTGCTCGTTCGGGCCAATACGAGCGTTCCGGAGCTGGCGGCATCCAAGCGATGCACCACACCGAGATAGACTTTTCCGGGCTTCTGGTATTTTTGGCGGAGGTAATCGCAGGCGAGCGAGTGAACCGTCGCGCCCGCCTCGGTGCCCATGGTCGCCAGTCCGGCCGGCTTGTTGACGACCAGCAAGTGGTTGTCTTCGTATAGGATGGGTAGCAACGGTGGCGAACTTGGGATCGATGGTGGGGTGTCCCGTCATCGACGCAGGTGAGGGGACACGGGGATCAAGCGTTTCGCTAATGACGCCGGGACGACGGCGACGCGGGCCGGGCGACCTTGCCCTATTGGCAAAGCATTGTATAGTGACCAGTGGGCTGGTTGGATCAGCCGAGCCGTTTCAGGGGGCGAATTGGATTCGACCGGATTGCTGAAGCGAACGTTGCATGTCGTGGTTGGTCAGTTGGCCACGTTAAAAGCTGACTACAAATTTTACATGCCGAAGAATCCTTCGCATTGGCAGCCTAAGTACAGGCAGCCCTGACTGAGGAAGGTCGCCGGAGTCGTCCGACTGTCAGCTGTAAATCCGGAAGGCTTGCCGTCCTGCTCGAGACGCGGTGAGTGAGAAAAGATTCGAACTAGCGAACCTTGGAGTCTGTCAAACGGGTCCAAGGCGAGCGAAAAACGGGGACGAGCCGCAAGGCAAGAAACCAAGATCGTTTGACTAAACATGTAGACGCGTCCGTGAATGGATCGCGGGACGCGGGTTCAATTCCCGCCGCCTCCACTTAGGACATTTGCGGCCAATCGCAAATGTCCGCAGACCCCGGCAAAACCGGGGTTTTTTCTTGCGCGGGCAACTCCGGGTAGGTATTACCCAACCACTTGGCCACCGCTGTGTCGCTGAGCGCCCAATGACAATCATCGCACCACCAAAGGCGATTGTATTCGTGTGACGGCGCTATGGACGATCGACGATGCTCGGAAGGCGGTGACTGGCATTTCGCCACTGGACCCGGTTGGCGCGTTGGTACCGTTTGAATCGAGCGATCCGGTTGGCGCCTGGTCGATGGGAGCCGTTGGCACCGTGGTACTGTTTGACTCGGGTCGCCGCAAATGCCGCCGAACGGCTTCCCGCGAGACACCGAGCGTCTGGGCGATCCGCCGCTCAGAGTAGCCAGCAGCCCGCAAGTTGTTGATTGCAAAAGACTTGTCCATCGCCAGTTGATTCGCC
>JBGTCJ010000132.1:0-6122 GCA_041748895.1 Pirellulaceae bacterium | reverse complement strand
AGGAGAACGAATTGGGGGAAAATGAAAGCAGGAGGGGATTATCGATACCTCGGCAACACGACAGTGGCACTAGTCGCCCTTGAAGCGGTGATTCGGTGTTTTCATCACCCATCGAGTGAATTGTACCTTTCGCTGAATTCGGTACAATTTATTATTTGCGAATGAACGCAAGGAAATTTTGAACGATCAGGAGATTGGCCAAAGTGAAAGATGTCCCGAACCGCACGGCACACTGGGTATGACTGGCGACCTGTCTCGACTGTCCGTTCAACAGATTCAGACCTTCTGCGTCGTCTACGAGACCGGCGGATATGTCGGTGCCGAGCAAATGCTCGGGCTGTCGGGCCCAACGATGTGGGAGCAAATCAAGGTCCTGGAGCGGGTCTACTCGGCCCAACTCTTCCAGCGGGTGGGGAGAAATATTCAACCGACCACGGCGGGGGAAACGCTCTATCGGATTCTGAGTCCCCTACGCGCGGGATTGGAATCGACACTCGAGCTGATGGCCGAGGATTCTCAGGACTTGCCAAAATCGGTCAATTTGGTGACGGGCGTTCGCATGCTGCTGGAGGAACTCGGTGAGCCGTTGGTCCGGTTTCACCACCAGTACCCCACCGTCGATCTCAAACTGACGACTGCCGACAATCGAACCGCGCGGCAATGGGTGCAGGACAGCAAGGCGGACTTAGCCCTGTTGATTGAGCCTCCTCGCGAAATCATCGGAGATCAGTTGCATTGTCAACGGCTGTACCCGATCGAGTACCTCGCCGCGTTGCCTCCCAAACACCGTTTGATTCGGAAGCCCGACGTGACACTGGTCGACTTGTTGGCGGAGCCGCTGATTGTTGGCAATCCAAACACGGTGGGTCGTCAATTGCTTGACCAGGCGTGCTTCCGCTTGGGCATCGCCGCGCCGCTTCGAATCGTTGCGGAAACGGACAACAGCGCGAGCACGGTTGCCTGCGTTCGTGCCGGGCTCGGTGTTGGAATCATTGCGGGATGTCGCGACGGCAATTTGACACGTCACGTCGCGACACGATCTCTCGCCGCGGATCTGGGGCAAGTCCACGTCGTGGCTGTTTACCGTTCCGGTCGGCAACTGACCACCATGCTCAGGAGCCTGTTGGACACCATTCAAGAAGTGCAACCCGGGCATCGCACGCCTTGAGTGACCCTCGAAGGGGAGTCCAACACGAATCTCGATGCGACGTCTTGCCCTCGCATCTTGTTTCCCGGCCTTTAAGGCGTCGCCGCGGTCTCCTCTCGGCTGCGTCGACCACGCGAACGTCGTTCGAATGGATCGTCGCGCGGGCTCTCGGAAACTTCGAGCGGGTCGATGTCCAAACGAACGTTGATCGCGGTCACACCCGATGCACCCTTCTCGCGTGTGCTGAGAAATCTGGTTTTCTCATCCGCGGACATCCGATAGCTGAAGTTCCCATCGTGGCCGGTCACGGGAGTTTCCGGATGCGACGCAAGAGAATCGATCATCTTGGCGATGACGACACGACTCCAAATGCGAGCAAAATCGGACTCCGCATCGTCATCTGACTCCGCAGCTGCCAGCAAATTGACTAACGGCTGTTTCGCTTCCGAGGGAATCACCTCATGGGTTCGGACGTCGTAAGCATCGCCATCATCGAGCAGGTGAACGCGGATGTTCTCGCGTTTCCCTCCGTCACCCGCCTTGCCTTCATGATCGATGATGGTCACTGCTTGATCACCGACGGCGGTCATGTAGCCGCTGCTCAAATCCACCACAAGCGCCGAATTCTCGCGAACGCCAAAACCCAGCCGCTGGTCGGTCGCCTCGAGAGCGACGATCAGTCTGCCGAAACGCCCACGCTCGAGGAAATGTTGGTCGGTCACTCCGTAGGGAAACAAACCCAAACCTTTACCGACGCTCACACCGCCGCGACGTTCGCCACTACCCGCACCGTGCAACATGGCAGAAGCACTGTCGCCGCCTCGAATCATCGGATTGGACATCATCGCGGCGCCGGCCGAAGAACCTCCAACGGTCCCGCCATTTTCGAGCACTTTGAGAACCGCCTTGTAGCTGATGGTATCGCCAGAGTCCGGACGCATGGCTGCGACAATCCGGCTTTGGTCACCCCCGGTAAACCAAAGTGCACCACATTTCTCGAGCGATTTGGCGCAATTCTCATCGGATGCGAACTCGGGTTTGTTGCTCGTCATGTCGGTATCGAACACTCGATCCGGATTCGTCGCGTATTGCTGGATGCTGGTCATCGATGATCTCCCAGCCTCCTCGGTCAAACCACTGGCGAGGGGAATCACGCCGATCGGAGCATCTTCCGGTACGGTCTCCAAAAAGGACCGATAAACCGCTTCATTTCGCTGACTCAAGCCGCCACCCACGATGACCAATCGCCCCGACGAGGGTGTCTTGGTAACCTCGGCCGTCTCGGCAATGCCTTGTCCGATTAGCCCAAATGCCAACACCAAAAAACATGGGGCCATCAAGCACCCACAGGTTCGAGTAGAAAACAAGCGCGCTCGTGAAGTTGAACGATGCCCCGTAGGCGACCGCGGATGACCATTCATTAATTTCTCCAAGTCCGTTTGACGGGCGGCAGGGGTGGAGTGGAAATGCCTAGTGACAGAAAAATACAAATGAATTTTAGAGGTCAAAACTGAGCTTGTTTTCGCCACTCTCGGCCACCTGGGCCTCAAGCCCGCTGGTATTGGGTTGACCATACTTGGCGGGAATGAGTGACTTTTCAACAAAAAGAGGTCCCGCGTCATCATCATCGGGCGGCTCCTCTGTCGCGGGCACACCCACCGGCGATTCAACCTTCCGCACGGTTACCTGGTACCGCCCAGGGACGGCACCATCCTTCGGGTCAAAGGTCTGAAGCTCGTAGGCGCCATCGGAATCGGTCATCGCGGTGGCGCCATAGTTGTGAGCCACTGGGATAAAAACAACGGTCGCACCGGCAAGCGGCTGTCCGCTTATTGTGATCACGCCACTGACGGGAACACGGCTGGGTCGGTCGCCATCACCACCACCGCCACAACCTACGCAGCAAATACAAACCAGGCTTAATACAATCGCCAGTTGCAAACGATTCATCCGTTCCAATCCTCCGAAAAACGTGTGAGATGCGACCGAGCAACGAACGGCCAAACCGCTAATTGTCGTCGTTGCGAAGTGCTCAACTTAGAAGTCTTGCAGCACTTCACTCCCCGCCTTTGAACCCAGCGCTCCCCAAACCCCATAGGGACTCTGAGTGGTGCCTGTGACGTCGGGCGAAGGTACCGAAAGATTGCCAGTGTCGATGCTGTCGGTGACAAACCTAACGGCGCTGTCACACAAAAGGATGTGCACACCACCCGGATGCCGACTAGTCATCGGATAGAGACCGACGGACTGGTAATTGCCGGTGACGGTGCAGGCCGGTGAATTGGGTGGGAGAATCGTATTGACCAGTAGATAGGAAGCTGATCCGCTCGACCAACGTTGACCTCGCGAAATCGACACGGTCGCAACGGTGTCGGCGTATTGACGCGTTACCGTATCCACTCGGAGGAAGCAGGTGATCGGTGAGTCGACCACCCCCATCCCCTGGTTTCGAGCGACGCCGCCGAGAATGGCGCGGCCTCCAATCGATGTCGTCATCTCACCCAAGACGATCGTATTGCTCGTACCGTCGAGCACATCGCGGAGCTTGAAATTCGTGCGGTGCCCCATTGGCCCGCGGACACGCGTTCGCGCGTTATTGAGACTGCTGGGAGAGTTCCATGTGACGAACAGACTGCTGTCACCCCCTGAGAATGCATAATGACTCAAACCGAATCTTGGAGAGCTGACCAATTTGAGTTGTGGCGAAGATGGACAAAGGAAAGTGGCGACGTCGGTCGCCCAGGGCGGATAGACCGAAGTGTCGCTCGGGGTATCTCCCCAAGCTGGATAGGCCACCCCATCGAAAACCGATGGGTTGCTTATTTGCTCGTAGAGTGCTGATTGCTCAATGAAAGGCAGCATGAGCGTGAAGCCGCTACCCCGGTTGTGGTTGCTTCGACGCGCATTGCCCACGGCGCCGCCGTCCGCACTCCCACTCGTCCCGCCTTCGCGGGGCGGCAAGCGTCCGTAGGTGTCGTGATAATTGTGCAGACCAATTCCGAGTTGCCGAAGGTTGTTTGAGCACGACATTCTCCTGGCCGCTTCCCTTGCCGCTTGAACGGCGGGCAATAGTAAACCAACCATCACACCAATGATGGCGATCACAACCAGCAGTTCAACGAGCGTAAACCCGCGACGTCTCTCGAGCTCAATCGATTTTCTGGGCGATACGGAAACGCAAAACCGGAACAACATGGATCGTCTCCTTAAAAATGTGGATCCACCAAACGCCCGCTCGACCCGATACCCTCATTTGAGGGACGGATGGGTATGGAAAGATTCCTCCCGCGTGACTCCCATGAGTACGCGATCACCTCGCCGCAACCGGGGAACGGTTCTTAAGCAATCCACCAAATGTGATTAGAAAGAAACGTGGGCAGATAACGTTCCAAAGAAATCGATCGCGGGGCGTCGCGACCGCCAAGCCGAAGAGTGAGGGCGGGCTCAGCCACCTCAGCGGCGCGTGGGGGCAGCTGAGATTCCAGAGAAAAAATCAGCGTTTGATCGCAGGCCAAGCGAAACGGCGCCGCGACCTAATGAGACGGCGCCGGCACGGCCTATGAATTGATCAGGCGTGCTTATCGCTTGGGCATTGGAAGGCAGACCTTTACTGATGGATGATCGTGGCATCCAACGCCACGGTATCGCTGTAGTCGTAGGAATGGAAGTAGCGTGCCAGGCGGGTTGCCAGCACGCCGAGGTACAAGCCGCGGAAGCGACTGTCGGTCGTCTCGCTCGCGTACTGGCCCGCGGTTTCGGGATAGGTGAATTCGTCCAAGTGACGGCTGAATTCACGTCGCCCTGTGCCGATGTTGTAGACGCTGATCGTGACCGTGGCTCGACCTCGGTAAAGCGTCGCGCCGTCGCGAAGGCGAAGATTGGTCATCTCGATTGCGACCACCTTTTCGGCCTTCACGCCTCGTCCGATGTCCAGGAATTCGATCGCATCCCAACCTTTCTCATCCCGCCACTGTTGGACCTCGTCCTCCCGAACCAGTTCGATCTTCTTGACCTTCTCCTGAAGAATGTCGGAGACACGGCGACTGAGCACTCGCGCCGACGTGTCATCGCTGTATTGGCTGCCGTCGGTCAGAGTGACCACGGCGACGCGGGCGCCCTCGAGCCCGTCGTACTCGGCTTTGACCGTGTGTCCCTTGACAACGTTAATCAGATTGGCGGCCAGGCCGATGCATCCGCCCTGCAGGAGCGTCACGCCCGTTACGGTGCACCCGAGTATCCAATGACGACGACTCGAGTGGGTCGCACCATTCATTTCCCTTTTGTCGTCAACCACGGCGATTCCTTTCGCAACGGAGCTATGTTTCCCACGTTTATCCGCATCCCGAGGGAGCGGTTTACCAAGCGATCCCATCGCGCCACCAGGCAGGGCGGCTCGGACCCTTTCAGTTCTTCTTCAGGCCACGATCCGCCATAGCCAATCGGCAACGATCCAAATGGATACCGCGACCACCCACCTCGCGATCCACATCAAGGTCGCCGCCGAGGGTTGACGCCCTGCGATCGCAACCCAGGTGAGCGGGACGACGGCCGCCATCGCCGTCACGGCTAGCAAGGTGCCGCCGGAATTGGCAGACAGACTCGATCGCCAATCTCCTCGAACCCAGTGAGACCATGATGTCGTCATTCCACACGCTGGACAGCGAAAACCAAGCAACAACCTCGAGGTGCAGGGCGGCAAACCGAGTTGCTGGTGTGTCCCCAGTCCTTCAGGACTCGGCGTCAGACTCCTGGCCACCAGGAGCAGCACGATCAGAACCAGGCTTATCGCCAGCATCGACACGCGATTCCACGCCGAAACCGGTCTGACGGTAGCGATGGGCGAGGGGGGCATGCAAGACGAATTCCAATGTTTCGCTGGCGCGATTTGAGGAACTCACGGGCCGACCACTGCCAAACTTACAGGTTGGCCTGCGCGCGTGAATAATTTTTTCGAACGAATGACGTTATCCCAATC
>JBGTCJ010000131.1:0-6856 GCA_041748895.1 Pirellulaceae bacterium | reverse complement strand
GATGACGACCTAGCGGCGCTCGAACGCGAAGGCGCCTCAATGGTGTTCACGCCGACCAATGACGTTATGTATTCCCCGCATTTCAGCACGTTGGTGGAACCCCCAGTCATCGCCCGAACCCTCGAGGGTGAATTTCGCCCCGAGCACTTCCGCGGTGTCTGCACGATTGTCCTCAAACTGTTTCATGCCATTCCGGCCAATTACGCCATTTTTGGACAGAAGGATTATCAACAGGCCTGCGTAATCGAGGCCATGACCGACGACCTCAACGTGGGCATCGAGATCGATGTCGCCCCCATCGTTCGTGATGCGGATGGTTTGGCCATGAGTTCACGAAACGTTCACCTGAACCCTGATGAGAGGCAACGATCGCTCGCCATCAGTCAAGCGATCTTCTCAACCGAGCGAGCTTTTTCTGTCGGTGAGCGATCCGCGTCCAAACTCCAATCTGGCTTGCACGAATCGTTGGCGCACAGCGGCCTGGACCGAATCGACTATGCGGTCATTGTCGACGCGAAAACGCTGATGCCCATCGGCGAGATTCTCCAACCGGCCGTAGCGTTGGTCGCCGCGCACGTCGGCAGCACGCGATTGATCGACAACACTCTTTTGGATCCGTCCCCTCGGGCATCGCTGGACGAAGACCTCAAGTCAGAATCTCGTTGACGATCCGGCCGTAGACATCGGTGAGTCGGAAGTTACGTCCAGCGTGCTCGAATGTCAAACGCTGGTGATCGAGTCCCATCAGGTGCAAGATTGTCGCGTGCAGGTCGTGCATATGCACCTTTTTTGAGATCGCTTGGTGCCCAAGCTCATCGGTTTCACCGTGATGGTAGCCTCCGCGGACACCCGCTCCGGCTAGCCAAACGGTGAATCCACCGGGGTTATGATCTCGCCCGGTGCCATTGGCCTGAGCGTAGGGCGTCCGGCCGAACTCCGCCCCCCACCACACGAGTGTGTCCTCGAGCAAGCCACGTTGCTTCAGATCTTGCAGCAGCGCCGCAATGGGTTGATCGACGGCCAGCGCGTGCTGGGCGTGTTTGGGTAAATTGGAGTGCTGGTCCCAAGCGGGGTTGGCTGAGTTGTCACCATAATTGACCTGGATGAACCTAACGCCTGCTTCGCACATCCGTCGGGCCAAAAGGCACCGCCGACCAAACGCATCGGTCGTCGGTTGGCCAACGCCGTAGGCGGCAAGCGTCGATTCCGACTCACCGGCCATGTCGAACACCTCGGGCGCGTGCGTCTGCATCCGCCAAGCCAATTCGTAAGATCGGATCATGGCATCCAACTCGGTGTCGGCACCCTGCTCACCCAGCTGTTTGCGATTGAGACTCTGAACCAAGTCGAGCCTTCGCCTTGCTTCGCCCAACTGTGCCTTCGCGACACGGGCGTTTCGAAGTTCCAAATCATCGCCAGTGCCGTCGACGCGCCCCAAAGGTGTTCCTTGGTGCATCGCTGGAAGGAAGGCATTACCAAAGTTACGAGGCCCGCCGTTGCCCATCGGCGGCGCGATCGAAACAAATCCGGGAAGATTCTGGTTCTCAGTTCCTAAACCATAGTGGATCCAGGATCCGATCGATGGCCGAATGCCGCTGGTCGCGCCGCAATGCAAGAAAAGTGTGGCAGGCCCGTGCGCGACGCCGTCGGTGTGCATTGAGTGAATCATGCACAGATCGTCGGACAGGGCCGCCGTTCGTGGGAACAATTCCGACACCCAATGACCACCGTCGCCGTACTGCCGAAATCCCCAAGGAGACTTCATTACCCGATGGCTTTCGCCGCGTTTACCCGACTGCGCGAGGACTCGAGCATCGTCAAATGGCATCGACTTGCCGTCATTCACGGCCAGCTGCGGTTTGTAGTCAAAGGTATCGACTTGGCTCGGACCGCCCTGCATGAACAAAAAAATGATCCGTTTGGCTCGAGCCGCGAAATGCGGCGCGGATTCGAGCGAGGATGCACCGCCGCCCGGCAAGGAACCCGAGTTCGCCGAGTGACGTGGCGGCAAACTGATCGATTCCGACGCCATCGCCCTGGCTGCCAACCAGCTAAAGCCGCACGCGGTTGCCTGCAACAGTCGGCGGCGAGGGATCGTGTCGTGAGTGGACATGGATGTGTTCCTGGCAGTGCAAGGGAATTCGAATCCGGCACGTCGCGTCGCGCTCAATCGACCAAGCGGAACTCGGCGGTTGCGAACAGAATGCGATACACCTGCGCCAGTGCCTCCGCGGACGCGACTTCGATTCGATCGGTTGACGCAGTCGGGTGAATCGATTCGCGATAGCATTCTTCGTAAAAGTGGATCGTATCGGCTAATTCGTCGGGCTGGGGCTTCCTCGCCAACGTTTGCAAAAATGCGAACTCAATTCGGTCCCGGGCTGACGAGCCGGCCTCTCGCAGATTTCTTGCCGCCGCGGCCGCCGCCCGTTCGGCAAACCAGGGATGGTTGAGCACCATCAGTGCCTGCTGCGCCACAATCCCTCGCTGACGCTGGCCAGTGACGTAACTGGGATCGGTGTAGTTGAACGCCTCGAGGAGGTCCGGAACCGAATTGCGAAACGCCGGCAAGTAGACGCTGCGGGTCCGTGGATCGTGCTCGTAGGAGTAGTCGGTGTTGGTACCCGGCCGAATTCGAGATCCAAACCTTGTCGGGTCGAGCTCGCCACTGATTGCCAACACTCCGTCGCGCAGGGCCTCGGCCGAGACCGGTTTACGATCTGCTCGCCACCAAAGCCGATTGTCCGGATCGGTCATCATTCGAAGGTCGTCCGCCGCGGGCCGAATCGACGACTGACGGTAGGTCGATGACATCACGATCTGCTTCACCAAACGCTTGATCGACCAGCCATCCTCGATGAAGCGCAGCGTCAACCAATCAAGCAATTCGGGGTGGGTCGGCTGCTGCCCAGTGGTCCCAAAATTGTCAGCAGTACGCACCAAACCCTGTCCCATCACCCACAACCAAATGCGATTGACGAGGACTCGCGCCGTAAGCGGATTGGCATCATTCGCGATCCACCGCGCCAGTTCGAGCCGGCCGCAATCACCTTCGCCCAGCTCGAATTGGTACTGGTCGCCGCCGATCACGCGAAGCACACCGCGCGGCGCGACCTCGCCGAGGTTATGGATGCTACCGCGAATATGGATGGGTAAATCGTCGGCCTTCTCCCGCGGACGCAGCCCCATCGACTTGGGTAGTGAATCGAGCTGTTTCTGGAGATCGCCTAGCTCACGAGTCAATCGCTTTTCACTTTCCCGCAGCCGCTGGACAGCCAAATCAGACTGGGAATCCGTGACCTTTGATGAAGCCAGTTGATCGGACGCGGCCGAGTCGATCGGTCGAAAATGCACAGCGTCACCGATCACGTGTCCATCGGCCCCTTCGTTGCTGATCATCACAAACGCTTGCCCGCCCGGCTCGAACCGGAACTGGCCGAGCGAGTGCCAAAGACCGTCAACACCTGGAGTTTCGCGTTGGTTGACGAGAATTGTTTGTTCCCCTTCGGCACTAAATACCGTAACGGGTACACGTGAGGATCGACCCGCTTGAGCGCAGTAGGAGATCCGAACTTCGTAGACACCCGCCGGCAATTTCTCCGGATGGTACGTGAGCGACTTCTCGCCCCGACCGGCGTTCATATCGTGGAGGTAGCTGCCATCAACAAATGGTTTGGTGTGCGACGACTCCTGCCACTGGCCGACTCGCTGAGCGTGCGTTTGGTCAACGACGAACCCCGGCAAATCGGCGCTCGAAACGCTGGTGACGTCCATCGCCGTGGAGCCCCGGAGCCGTTTTTTGACCGAATCGAGTTCGGCCTTGAGCTCGACGAGCGCCGTGGACAAGCGACTCTCCCGTTCCTCTTCTTCGTGAGTCAACGGCAATCGAATCTCGACCCAACGGGAGACGTTGGCGTGATCGATTCCAACTGAGCCGTTCAAAATTCCCGCAAGCGCGTAGTAGTCGCTCGTCGGTATCGGGTCGAACTTGTGGTCATGACAGCGAGCACATCCGATTGTCTGCCCTAGCAAAGCACGACCGATGGTATCGAGTTGCTCATCGATGAAATCCATCTCGAGCTCCCGCTTCTGCTGGTTCTCCAGATTCGAGTTGCCCAGGCAAAGAAATGTGGTCGCAATCTGAGCCTGCCGTCGCGCTTCCAGAGATTCCAATGTGAGCAGATCGCCGGCAACGTGTTCCAGTAGCACGTCTTTCCACGATCGGTCACGATCGATCGAGTCGATCACGTAATCTCGAAATCGCCAAGCCTCCGTCAGAATAAGACCACGCAGTGTGACCGACTCGGCGTAGCGAACCACATCCAACCAGTGACGCGCGAATCGTTCCGAGAAGTCCGGGGAGGAAATCCACCGGTCAACATAGTGCTCGTACTGAGCACCAGCGTCAGCCGCCGCGAGAAACCCCCTAATCTGATGAGGAGTCGGGGGTAGCCCGGTCAGGTCGATCGAAAGACGTCGAAGCAAGGCCTCCGGTTCTGCTTCCGGAGATGGCCGAAATCCCTGATCCTGCAAACGTGTGAGGATAAAATGGTCGATCGGGTGGCTCGGCCAGTCTCGGTCCAGGTTGTGGTCTCCCACGCTGGGGACAGGCACATTCAGCGGAGGCTTGTACGCCCAGTGATCGGCGGCTGCATTCCAATCCACCGGATCGGCCTTGCGCCGGGCTTGTGGTGCGGTTAACTCGTCTCGCGGATCGACCGCCCCAGCATCGATCCACTTTCGAAGATCATCAATCGCGCGAGGAGGCAGCTTGCCGTCCGGAGGCATTTCGAGCTCGGGGTCGATGTTAGCCACGACGCGGTACAGCTTACTGGCCATCGCATCGCCTGGAACGATCGCGGGCCCCGATTCACCGCCCAGCTGCAAACTGCTTCGGGAATCAACGCTGAGCCCTCCGGCTTGGTCGCTATCGACGGCGTGACATTCGTAGCAGTGGTCAACCAACAACGGCCGAATCCGCTGCTCGAAGAATTCAACCGAGCCAGCCGGTGGGGCAGCGATCAGGTCGCGGCAAACCAACGGCAGAAGCAGAGCTGTGCCGACCAACGTGCGAACAAATGTCGATTGGGACATAAGCTGGTCGATGCCAAGGAGGGTGATGGCAAGGAGGGAGGAAGATGAACCGCAGAGGAAGCCTTTTGCGGCTACGATTATCACACTAGTCTAGTGTCGCTGCTGCATTGGGCGGCGTCAACCGAAGCCGCCGAGTTGGTAGCGAAATCATCGCTTAGCTTGCCCCGTGTCACATGCGTGGTGTGCCCGATACTGCTCCAAAATCAAGAACGCGACATGTCTTACCAATCCGTGATCTTGTGGGCCTTTGCCGCAGCGCCCGCTGTTGCCGCGAGTTTCTCCACCAGTGCGGCGCTGGCCCAAGGGCGTGCGGACAGGCCGGCAGACGTGGTGCCACTGCCGCGGGCCCACGCCCACAATGATTACCTGCATCGTCGGCCACTGGCGGATGCCCTTGACCATGGATTCATGAGCGTCGAGGCTGACATCTTTCTTGTCGATGGCGAACTGCTCGTCGCGCACACGCTTGCGGAAACGGCGCCCCACAGGACGCTCGAACGGCTGTATCTGGTTCCGCTGAGAGACCGGGTTCTCGCAAATCAGGGCGGCGTTTACCCAACGCTTGACGATGGGCAGCCGCGTCCCTTTCAACTTCTGATCGACATCAAGAGTGAGGCCGTGCCGACCTACAAAGCGCTCTCCCAAATACTTGGCCGATACGCCGATATCCTGACAGTGGTCCGAGCTGGCGTGGTGCAGCGAGGTGCTATCGATGTGGTCGTCTCTGGCAATCGCCCGGTCGATCTGATGAGGACCGAAAGCATCCGCTACGCCGGTATCGATGGCCGATTAAGCGATCTCGATTCGGATTTGCCACCTCACTTGATGCCGCTGATCAGTGATCGATGGGGTGCCCACTTCAAGTGGCGAGGTGACGGTCCACTTGACGCGAGCGAACAGATGAAGCTTGATCAAGTAATCGCCACGGCTCACTCGGCCGGCAGACGAATTCGCTTCTGGGCGACGCCTGAGAGCGAAGCGTCGTGGCGGTTGCTGAACGCCGTCGGAGTTGATCACATCAACACCGACGACCTCCCCGGATTGCGGGCGATCCTAAGCGGCGAGTGAGTGCATCGTGCGAGCCGATCTCCAAACTCAAAAATCGGCCGGGATGATTTCCTGGTTGGCTTTGGTTCCCAGCGCACCCCACACACCGTACGCGCTCTTGACGCCCGGTTGCCTTTCGGGCGGCAACCCGGCAAGAACTCGCACGACGCCCATTTGCGAATTGCCGGCCTCGATGGAGTCGGTAATGAATCGGACACCGCCATCACCCATCAACACGTGAACACCACCTTGGTGGCGACTGCTTGGCGAGGCAACCCCATACCCTTCATCCGCGAAGGTCAAGCAGAGTTCGGTGTTCGGTGGAAGGATGGTGTTGACCACCGAATAGGGGTTCCCACCATTGGCCCAGCGGAATCCGCGCCCCTGATTGGCGGCGAGGACGGTGGTAAGCGTCGGAGCCCAAAATCTTGGACGCAGTGGATCGATGCCCGGCGGCGTTACACGGCACCAGGTCGGGTTGTCCATGATTGGCCGAAACGCGTTTTGCGTTCTGCCAAGGGTCCGCACATCGCGATCGCCAAGGTCGGTTGCCATTTCGCCAGCCATGATCGTGTTGGACAACCCATCGAGCACATCTCGGAATCCGGTCTTGATGCGAGTGACAAAGATCCCGCGTCCGGTCGCGGCCATCTCTCGCGCTCGTGCCTGAGAAATGCCCTGCAAATCGGTCCGATACGGCCCGACGTCGTGGAGG
>JBGTCJ010000130.1:0-4185 GCA_041748895.1 Pirellulaceae bacterium | reverse complement strand
CTTTTCGATTGCAAAACGACCCTCCGAATCTGTCACACGGCGGGCAACCTCGACACCCTGCCGGTAGACGAACACGTTCATGCGAGCCGCATCGGGTAACGTGATGCCTTCAGCACCCGCTGCATGAACACGTCCCTTCATACCGCCCTCGAACCGCCAAACGCGGTACAGGTTTTCGCCGCACACCTTTTCTGAAATACCCTTGAGCGCCGCCTGTTCTGTCGCACCCCGGATTGCCAACGGATAGCCGGCCTTGCGGCTGGCAACCAACCGCGTCACCGTCGGATGATTCCGATGGGCTTGGGGAGGCAAGTATCGAACCATGCTAGAATCGACCGCATCCCAGCGAACCGCTGCCGCCACGATCTGCAACTGGTCAGGATAGACCTCGACTCCTGCACGTGATCGATCGATCACATGAACCGCTAGAATGGCGGACTCGCCTGCGCCGCGGACGATCAGTGAGTACAGCCCCGGCGCGATGTCATCGAAATGAAAATTCCCCTCGATGTCCGTCAAAACCGTGCGGATCGAACCTTCCTCGCCAACGAGACCGACAGACACAGGACCCGATGGTATCGCGCCCGAACTCGCTGCGGGCATCAATACACGACCATGAAGACCGCCATCTGAGGATTGCCGAATCCACTGGTTCGCCACCAGATGGGACGTCAGCCGCGGATCGGACGCTGCTACTTGAGAAACGTCCGCTTGGCCCACAGCTGTGAGACAACCCAATGGATCAGTGCCCAGCGCGAACATCGCCAGCCACACGAAGGGCCTAATCGCTGGCGGTGACACGAATGGAAGTCCAACTCTTCGGCACATCGCCTTAGCAACTGTCTAGGATTGTGGACGTAACCGCGGTTAAGATAGGGAGCCACTATCGGCATGGCAAGCGTTTGCGGGTCGCAGGAGGTGAACATTCGATTCCTAGCCCGTTGATGCCCACTATGGGATAGATCCCGGCCACTAACCCGCCACCTGCGCCTCGTTTGGAGATACGCACTTGAACGCTGCACCCCACCATCCGGCCCCAGGCCAGCTCAGCCCAGGATCGCAGTTTGGTTGGAGGCTCCGATCCCTCGCGTTGGGTTTTGCTTTCCTCGTGATCGGACTGCGAAGTCTTTCCGCCGCTGAGCGAAATATCGTTTTCTTCATCACCGATGACGAAAGCCCGACGCTCGGATGTTACGGGGATCGAGTTGCTAAGACCCCAGCGATCGACGCGGTTGCCGCCGATGGAATCGTATTCCGCAACGCTTTCGCAACAACGGCCTCGTGCAGCGCCAGCCGCAGTGTCGTGATGTCAGGCTTGCACAACCATCGCAACGGTCAATATGGCCACCAACACCACTTCCACAAGTTCGCATCGTTTGACGATGTCGGCCGCCTCAGCCTCCCCAATGTCCTTGCCTCATCCGGCTACCGTACCGGCCATATCGGCAAGTACCACGTCGCCCCCGAGGCCGCATACCACTACCAAACCTATCTCCGAGGCAACGGTCGAAACGCCGTTGAGATGGCCGAGAACTGCCGGGAATTCTTCGCCGAAGACGATAGCAAACCTTTTTTCCTCTACTTTGCGACGGCCGACCCACACCGCGGCGGAGGAAAAGACGCGACCTCAAGCAGCCTGCTCAAGCCCGATCTTTTTGGAAACAAACCGAACCGCGGCAGCCACGAGGGGGTCGAAGAGGTTTTCTTTGACCCAGCGGATGTCCCCGTCCCGCCGTTCCTCCCCGACACAACCGAAACCCGAGAGGAGTTGGCGCAGTACTACCAGTCCTGCTCCCGGGTCGATGCGGGCGTGGCTCGGTTGGTCGCCATTTTGCGCGAACTGGATCTTTACGACAAAACCCTGTTTGTCTTCACGTCGGACCATGGAATGGCTTTTTCGGGAGGGAAAACAACGGTCTATGAAGGAGGACTTCGAGTGCCGATGGTGGTCCGTGACCCCTACCAGACCCGCCGCGGTGTCCAAAGCGATGCGATGATCAGTCACATCGACATCACGCCCACGCTGCTCGACTTCGCCGGTGCCCTCGATCGCGAAGCTGGCGCGCCCAAGACGTTTGGACCATCCGCCGCCGCCCAAACCGCGGCCAAAGATGCAAACCGAAATGGCGGGCTACCGTTTGACCGTTATCACGGAAAATCTTGGCTTCACGTTCTCGCGGATCCCTCGGCTGAACATTGGGATACGATCTTCGCATCGCACACGTTCCACGAGATCCAGATGTATTACCCGATGCGCGTGGTTCGCGACGCGCAGTACAAACTGATTTGGAATATTGCCCACGGGTTGCCCTACCCTTTCGCATCGGATCTGTGGGCGGCATCGAGTTGGCAAGCCCAATGGCAAAAAGGAATGAACGCACCCTACGGAACCAGAACGGTGGGCGAGTACGTCAACCGTCCACGTTTTGAACTCTTTGACATGCGAGCCGACCCGAACGAGAGCCAAAATCTCGCCGACAGCCCCGGCCACACCGACGTCCTTCAACGCTATCAAGCGATGCTCAAACAGCACCAAGAGGAAATGCAAGACCCATGGATCATGAAGTGGGAGTACGAGTGATCAGCCTCCGGACGCGAACCGCCGCAACTACGCCAAGCGATGCAGGCGACGAACAATCCACTCGAAGGTGAGCGCCGAGGCGAGCAGCCAAAGCAGCACCGCATTGCGTCGGATTGCAAATTCAGCATCGGGCGTGCCCGGCAGGACGGTCGTTTGTGGCTGTGGCCGAATCGTATCGACTAAACGCTTGACGACCTCCTCGTCGGCGGAAGCCGTGTCCAGTGGCAAATAGACACCGCCCGTCGTCGACGCGAGAAATTCCAACTCCTCATCATTTCGCTTGGGGCGTTCCAATTCGATAGCGGGCAATCGCACCTGGATCGTCTGCCTGAGTACCTGTTCGCCGAGACTGTCGGGAAGCGTTAACCGCAACTCGTGGCTCCCGGCACTCCGCACGATGAATCGGCCGCCGTAGGTGCCCCCGCGCGCCTCGTTCTCCTGGGGCAGCAACCGGAGCGTTTCGATTCGGCCGTCGGGCAACAAAAGGTTTGCGTCCACGCCCGGCAATCGAAGCGGTTCGAACTGCGCGTCGTTCAAGACGGCACGAACGGCGATCGTGTCACCGATCCCGGCGCGCGTGTTGTCGACCAACAACACGCCTCGGTTGGAATCTCGCAGCAGTCGACCCTCACTGACCCAACGGATTAGCTTCGTGTAATAGTTGTCGAAATACGCATCGCTCTCGCTGCGCAATCGCCACATTTCTCCACTGCCCTGAAAATAGGTCCGCCCCGCCCCATAGAACTGGCTCGCCAAGTAGACGGGCAAGGAATCACCGATCCGCGTCGTCGGGTCGGAGAAAAACGCGTATACCTTGGCACCCGGCTTGGCATCCTTGACGCCCACAAAATCGTAAACGCCCCCTGCGGACTCCCAAATGTCAAAACTGAGCGCCGGGTCCTCGGCGACGAACAGGAATTCGGCCCGCCTCGCCTCGGGCGTGAATGCGAGACTATGGGACGTGTCCCCACCCTGGCGTCCACCGCTCAACAAGGGGCTCCGCGTGGCCAAATCCACGGGGTAGAACCCGGCCAGCAGCGAGACCCTCGGATCGGTTCTCAATCGCGTCCACTGGGGCATGAAAATCGGGCCTCCCACCAACACCAATCCACCGGCCTGCTCGCTCAACCATCGCTGCAATACCTGCAGCCGCGCCGCTGGCACCGCTAACCAATCCGGGTCGAACGCAACGATCGTGTCGTACTCGAACAATTCCTCAGCCGTGGGCGGGAACTCCGTGATCAATTGGTCAGCATCTTGACTCATCCCTGCCTGGCCGGTTTGCAGCCATGCCGTCACCTCAACCGAAGGGTCACGATACAGGAGGTTGCGAACGAACTGGTATTCGCGAGTGGGCCCGCCAGCAATCAGGAGCACCTTCAACTTTCGAGCGACGACCTCGTAAATCGCTCCACGTTCGTTGTCGGAGTCATTCTGGTCATCGGGCGGTGGGACCACTCGCACCACCAACCGGCGCCGACCTACCGTCTCGGGCTTCAACTCAAAGCGAACCGAAGTCAACGTTCCATCCGCTGGTGTTTCGACTTCTCGGCTATCGATCAGCGCAAGTGATTCGTCGGATTCTTCTTCGAGACCATCGAGCA
>JBGTCJ010000129.1:0-33948 GCA_041748895.1 Pirellulaceae bacterium | reverse complement strand
GGCGGCGGCGTGCACGCCCGATTGGTTTTGGCATCGCTGATGAGGATTCGAGGGCTACTGCGGAGCGTTGCCAAGCGAAAGCTTCGCAAGGAGGAGGTTGCTGTATTGGAGGAGTTGGCCGCCTGGGTTGCTGCCGCGACTCGACTCGGCGGGGTTGCGGCGTTCTCTCTCGCGACCGGGGCTGACGTTCGCGATGACGTCGTTTCGGCAGGATTGCTCGACGTGGCCAAGACGCTCGACCCGGATTCGCTCGGCCCTGCGATCGACGCGGCGACGGGAAAGGTCGCTTCGCGAGGAAAACTCGCATGGAAGGTCAGCCTTCCCGAATCGATGTGTCACAGCGAGTTGGGAGCCATGGCCATCCTCCTGCCTGAATGGGATGTTCGCCGCGGCCGCGTTCACTTGGACTACGGACTCCGAACCGCACGATTGCAAATCGACGCTGGCAAGCACGTCGCGATTGATGGCCCCTGGGACGTGATGATCGAAGTCGACGGCCAGGATCAGGCCCCAGCGGCGGCGTGGGTTTGGACTTGTGACTACAGCGATGACGACGTTCATTACTTGGAACTCGAGCAGCGTTGGTCCGGCGGGATTCACCTGCAAAGAAGCGTGCTCGTCCTCCGAGACGATCGCTGCGTGCTGCTCGCCGATACGGTCGTGCGTGACGCGGGATTGCCCTCCGCACGGATCGCCTACCAGTCTCGGTTGCCGCTGGCACCGTCCATCACGACCGACATTGAGCCTGAAACGACCGAAATTTGGCTGCAGGATGAATCCGGCAAACGTCGCGGGATGGTACTTGCTCCTCGTGCCAACGAATGGCGAGTCGGACCATCGGCGGCACGAATGGACGTTTCGCCCGATGGACAACTGATTCACCGCGTCACCACGCAGGGCCGACACGATCACGGTGGTGGCGTGTTCGCGCCGCTTTGGTTCGATTTTCAACAGCGTCGATTCACCCGCCCGCGAACCTGGCGTGAGCTGACCGTAGCGGAGGACCTTCGAATCGTTGACGCCGATGAGGCCGTTGCGCAGCGGATTCAAATGGGCAGCGAGCACTGGGTCATTTATCGCTCGCTTCATGGTGAACGAACGCGAACGATGCTGGGCAAACATCTCGTTGCCGACTTTTTTTGTGCGCGGTTTGATCCCAGTGACGGAAACATGGAAGATCTCGTGACCGTCGGCGATCACGATGAGTGATGTCTCCGGCAGGCGGTGAATCGCACGACGGTTCGCCGGGCGACTGGAAAGTCGGATCGCGTTGCGAGCGTGTTTGGGATGACGGCGTCGACTAAACTGGGAAGTCCGTCCCCGACACTCCTCATCGCACGTTCATGGATCTCGCCGATGTCTCGCCCGCAGCACCCTGCCCTGCCCTACCCCACCCTGCCCCACGGCCGCCTGCCCCACGGTAGCCTGTCTCGCCACATGCCGCCGAAGCGTGTGTGGATCGTTTTGACCATTCTTTGGCTATCGGCCACTGCGTCTGCGGGCATTGGTGCGGCAGACCGACCGCCCAACATTCTGTTCCTGTTTTCCGACGACCATGCACTGCAAGCGATCGGGGCCTACGGGTCGAAGGTCAACGAAACCCCCAACCTCGATCGTCTCGCTCGAGACGGAATGGTCTTCGAGAATTCGTTTTGTGCAAACTCGATTTGCGGTCCCTCGCGAGCCTGCATCCTCACGGGCAAGCACAGTCACCTGAACGGATTTCTCCGCAACGGCGACCGCTTCGATGGCGAGCAGACAACGTTTCCCAAACGGCTCCGTCAGATCGGTTACCAGACCGCGATGATTGGCAAGTGGCACCTCGAGAGCGACCCGACCGGCTTTGACCACTGGGAAGTGCTCCCCGGCCAAGGGCACTATTACAATCCCGACTTCATTCAGATGGATGGCAGTCGAAAGCGTTACGAGGGTTACTGTACGGATTTGATCACCGATTTCTCGCTCGATTGGCTCGAGAATCGCGACCCAAGCAAGCCGTTTCTGCTAATGAGCCAACACAAGGCTCCGCACCGAAATTGGACGCCGCACCCCCGGCACTTTGGTAGACACAAGATCGGCACGAACCCGGTGCCCGACACGCTGTTCGATGACTATTCCGGACGTACCGAATTGCTCAAAGAAAATGAAATGTCGATCGCGCGGCATTTCCATTGGCTCCACGACATGAAGTTCAAGGGCGACAACCTCTTCCCCGAACATTTCTTGGGCGGGATGGGCAACAGCGAATATCAACGCATGACGCCCGAGCAGAAGCAGGCCTGGGACAAATACTACGAACCTGAGAATCAAGCCTTCATCGAGCAGATGAAGTCCGGGTCGCTGTCGACCGACGACATCACGCGATGGAAATATCAGAGGTACATGCACGACTACCTCGGGTGCATCGCCGCCGTCGATGAGAGCGTGGGTCGAATGCTCGAGTACCTTGACCGCAATGGGCTTGCCGAAAACACGATCGTGATCTATGCGTCGGACCAAGGATTCTATCTTGGTGAGCATGGATGGTACGACAAACGATGGATGTTTGAGGAATCGCTCAAGATGCCGTTCTTGATTCGCTGGCCCGGCAAGGTGGCAGCGGAAACCCGGTCTCAAGCTTTGATCCAGAACATCGACTACGCCCCGACGCTGCTTGATATTGCCGGAGCCGATGTCCCTCGCGAGATGCAGGGGCGGAGTTTTCGCAGCGTGCTAGAAACCGGCGGCGAGGCGCCCGACGGTTGGCGAGATGCCATCTACTACGCTTACTATGAGAACGACGCGGTTCACATGGTCCCTCAGCACGACGGTGTCCGCACCGATCGCTACAAGGCGATGTATTTTCCGCGAACGCGAGAGTGGAACCTGTTCGACCTGCAGGCGGATCCGTCCGAGATGAAGAGTGTTCATGAAGACGAATCGTACCGAGTGATTTTGGCCGGACTGCAGCAGCGATATCGCGATCTCAAAAAATTGTATGAGGTCAATCCGGCGGCCCTGCCGGCGACGCGCGGGGACGAACCGAAGTGGAAAGCCCGCGACCAGGAAAAACGGGAGCTCTCAAAGCAAGGAGACTTCGAACTCGTCTTCATCGGTGATTCGATCACGCAGAGTTGGGAAGGCGCCGGCAAAGCGTCCTGGGAAAAGCATTTTTCGGGAATCAAATCGCTCAATCTCGGTTTCGGCGGGGATCGAACCGAGCATGTGCTCTGGAGGTTGTACCGAAATCAGATGGGACCGAACCGGCCTAAAGCGGCCGTCGTGATGATCGGTACCAACAACACGGGGCACCTGATGCAGGACCCACAAGAAATTGCCGAGGGCATTGAGGCGATTGTGACGAAGCTCAAACTCATCACACCAAGCACCCGAATCCTGCTTTTGGGCGTGTTCCCGCGAGGCGAGACTCGTTGGGATCCGATGCGACTAAACAATGTCGCCGTCAATTCGCTGATTCGCCGGATCGGCGGCGACCCCCAAGTCGAGTACCGCGATTTGTCGAGTATTTTTCTCGATGAAGACGCCACGCTGCCACGCGACGTGATGCCCGATCGGTTGCACCTCAGCCCGGAGGGTTACGAACGACTGGCCGCGGCGATCGTTCCGATCCTCCGCGAGTGGAACGTTCTGGAGTGAATTTGCTACCGGGCATCGACCGGCCTTTTTGAATACACCGGAGAGGGTCGGACCCCTTTTCGGCCGAGGTTCTCAGAAAGAAAAGAGTTTTCGCAGCCCTGCATTCGAGAACACGCCTTGGGGGTCATCCCGCCAGCACAGGTCTCGAAACTCTCGCAACCGCGGGTAGAGCTGCGCGATTTCTTGGTGCGAATCGGGACACCATTTTCCCCAGTGGGGGCGAACGCCGAGCCGCCGTCCAAGAAGTGACACCAAAAAACTCGCGGTACGCCGAAAGCCCTCACGCCGAGCCGGCGCCGTGTAACTGATCAGGCTGACTGCGTACCAATCCTCTTCGCCGCCGGAGGCCATGGATATCAAGGCTTCGTCACGCAACACTCGCCGAATGCATATCGGATAATGATGGCAATACTGGCCACTCAGGCCACTCAGATGCGATTTCAATTCCGCTTGCTCGGCTGCGCGTTGAAGCCCCGGCGATGGATCGGTGTCGCCTCCCGCGGCGTAGGCAAGCGTATCGCGAAGCCACTCGATCGCTTCGGCTAGATGTCGCCGTGGCACAAACAGTTCGGTCTCAATGTGCCGAAAGAGTTCATGTTCCATCACCAACAACTCCGACGAATCGTCGATCACTCGCCAATTGCGGATGACGAATCGTGGCAGCAGCGAACGGAACATCCATCGAACCACTCGATCGCTTCTCAAAACGCGAACACCCGCAAGAATCAGCAGGTGCATCATGACGTCAAGGCAAACGAATCGATAAACCTTGTACAGGGGTGCCAGCGGCGCACGAGACTGGGTTGACTCGCGGCGTTTTTGAACGAAATAAGTCCACTTCCAAGGAACAAGAAAGAATTGTTGAAGTGGGTACTGGTGCTCCGATGCCAGAACCTCATCGAGTGTCCGCTGGTAACTCCAGTGCTCCTCGATTCGGTATCGCTCACGACAGCGGAACTCGACGCTAACGATCACGCCCATCGCTCCGAGTGAACAGCGAGCCGCAAGGAGCTCATTGCCCGAGTCCACTCGCTTGAGGATCGCTCGGCCGGTTTCGCGATCATAAGTGGCGATGCGTACCGCATCGATGTAGTTCGAGAGACTGGCTCTCCCGGAGCCATGAGTTCCGGTCGAGATCGCGCCGGCGATCGATTGCTCGGTGATCAATCCGAGCGATGGCATCGTCAGGTCATGGATCGCAAGCCGCTTGAGCAGCGATTTGATTGAGCACCCGCCGCCAACAGACGCTCGATGCACACCGGCATCCTGGATGTCAATTTCGGTTTCGAGAAGAACCTGACTGAGGTTGTGGGTTCGAATCACCACCGAATCGGTGGTCGGCAGGTCACTCCACGAGTGCAAGCTTCCGATCGCGCGGATCTCCTGACCGGCATGACGATCGAGAATCTCGATCAGCTCGGTTTCGTTCTTGGGCTCGTAAACGAACCTAGGTTGGAAGCGGACATTTCGGCCAAAATTCTGCACGACTCGTGGGTGGTTGACGTTTGGGCTGTTCACTTTTGCTTCCGTGGTAAGGATCCGTTCGCGGATGTTCGAGCCGGCGTGAAAGCGAGCAAAGATGGTGCGGTTTCGTCCAACAGGCGGCGTCGCGGCGCGACCTTGGCGTACCCGACGACCGAGGGTTTCTCTTTGAAGATCGACCAAAAGCCGCAATCGTTCGATATTCAATACCACCATGGGCCGCTTCGGTGCCTCTGAAGTGGGCCGGGAAAGCGGCACATGGCCCACGTTTTGCACTCCCGCCTTGCCCGACAGTCTCGCCGCGCCCTACCGAAAACCGATGGGTCGTTGCCGACGGCGAGCTGTCGACCGCGACCCGCGTTGGGTTTTCGGAACAATACCACGTCATTCTGGGATTAGAACAATGTCACTCAACAATCTTGCCGACCTATTTCACGATGAGCTCCGAGACATCCTTAGCGCCGAGCGGCAGTTGCTCGCTGCCCTGCCCAAGATGGTCAAGAAAGCATCCAGCGAGAAACTCGCCAAAGCTTTCGACAATCATCTAGCGGAGACCGAAAAGCAGATCGAACGCTTGGAGGAGGTCTTTGCTGAGATCGGGAAACCGGCGCGCGCGAAAGCGTGCGAAGCGATGAAGGGATTGATTGCGGAAGCCGCGTCGATGATGGAAATGAAAGCCGATAACGACGTCATGGACGCGCTTCTGATCGCGTCCGCCCAAAAGATCGAACATTACGAGATCGCCACCTACGGAACGCTCTGCACGTGGGCGAAGGGTTTGGGTTACGAAAAGTCGCTGCAGTTGCTCAAGCAAACCATTA
Source organism: Pirellulaceae bacterium (assembly GCA_041748895.1). Lineage (GTDB taxonomy): Bacteria > Planctomycetota > Planctomycetia > Pirellulales > Pirellulaceae > UBA6163. The sequence goes on along the minus strand of JBGTCJ010000129.1, from coordinate 28,009 downwards.
ATGAGGAGGAGAAGGCCGACTTGCTGCTGACGGAAATCTCCGAGAAGGTGAACGCCGCCGCGATGGCGTCTTGAGCCTGAATCATGAAGTCCATGATGCGAGCGATTGCCTATCGGCGGTACGGCGGACCCGAGGTCTTGCACGTTCATCAGTGCTCAGTCCCTCAGCCCGCGCGGGGTGAGGTGTTGATTCGGGTCGCTGCGTCCGGGATCAATCCGATCGACTACCGGCTTCGGCGGGGCGAGATGCGTTGGCTCTTGCCAGGCGGTTTTCCCCGAATTCCGGGATTCGATGTGGCGGGATGGGTCCACCAAGCTCAGCCGAGCTCCGGTTTTCGGCCAGGCGATCGCGTGATCGCATTTTTGAAGAGCCTCTACGGCGGCGGTTACGCCGAGCAGGTGGCTTGCGTGCCCGAGGCGGTTGTACCACTGCCCGATTCGATTGACTTTCGGCAAGCCGCCGGTCTGCCGTTGGCGGGATCGACGGTGCTGCAGTCGCTCCGCGACATAGCGGAGCTCCAGGAAGGAGACTGCATCCTGATCAATGGAGCCAGTGGTGGCGTCGGTTCACTTGCCGTTCAAATCGCCAAAGCCTACGGCGCTCATGTGACTGGAGTCGCCAGCGCCGAGCACTTGGAGTTCGTGCGCGAGCTGGGGGCCGACGAAGTCATGGATTATGCGACGACCGATTTCACCAGTTTGAATCGACAGTGGAACGTCGTCTTCGACGTCGCGGGAAAATCGTCCTATCAGGCCGCTCGCAGCGTACTCACTGAGACAGGACACTTTGTGTCGACCGAGCCATCACTGGCCGGAGTCGCGATGAGCGTGTTGTCGAGCGGGATGAAGAAGCGGGGACGCGTGATGCTAGCGCGCCCGCGGTCGGGTGACTTGCGTGAACTGGTACGTTTGGCGGCGAGTGGGCAATTGCGAGTTCACGTTGACGAAACTTTCCCGCTTGCCGAAGCCGCCCAGGCGCATCGCCGTTTGGAAGCGGGAAAAGTCCGCGGCAAACTGATCCTAGACGTCGCGATTCCCAAAGACTAACCCAACGTGGCGACCAAGGCGACGTAAGTCAGTCGCAAAGTTAACGCCGCCTGATCGTCGACTACCGCACCTTCCCATGCGTCAAACGCTTGCCGGCAATCGGTGGCGAACGACGCCCGCGGTGCCGATCACGAGCCATGCTGCGGCAAACCAAATGGTGCTCGGTTCGGGGACAGCGTGTGTCATTGGCGCTGCGGCGTAGCTGAATGTTACGAACTCACTCCTCGCGATGTTTCCGTCGCTACTGGTTCCTTGCACATTCAACAGTTGACCAAAATAGGCGTTGGTGCCAGTGAACGTAAACGTTTGAGCCGGTTGGACATTAAGGTCATAGAAAAATGTCGACTGCGTCACTGTATCGCGAATGGTCAGATCCACGACGCTCCACTGCAGCTCGCTTATTTTTTTGACGGTGTAGTCTATTTCGAACGGATTAGCGTCGTAATCGAATCCATTTCCACTTGTATTGAATACATCGAGTCCCACGTATCGACCTTCGATGTTGAATGAATTCTGTCCAGTGCCAGGGGGTGGACTATTGATTAAGACGTAATCGTTGAAATCTGGGAAAAAGCGAACGAATCCACTTTCGATATTGGGTTGCCCGGCAACTCGATCCCAAACAACCCCAAAGCCCTGTTCAATGGGTCCTGAGAATCCAACGAAAAATCAAAAAATTCGATACCCTTGGCGGTGACCTGCCAGTGATGGACATGCCGATCAAACATCGATCTCTTCGGCATCTTCGGCGCGTTCCATGATGAACCGGAATCGCGCCGAGGCATCGCGTCCCATCAAATCGGCGATCACCCGATCGGTCTCGAGCTGGTCATCGATTTCGACCTTGAGAAGGCGACGCGTTCTTGGGTTGAGCGTCGTGTTCCAGAGCACCTGTGGCATCATCTCGCCGAGACCTTTGAAACGTGTGATCTCAGGTTTCGAACGCCCACCGGCGTGCTCGGCAAGAATTCGTTCACGATCGGCTTCGTCGGCTGCCCAAAACGTCTCCTTGCCGATATCGATTCGAAACAGGGGTGGCATTGCGATAAACAAGTGCCCCGCGGTGATCAACGGTTGGAGGTGCCGATAAAAGAAGGTCAGCAGCAGCGTCGTGATGTGGTGGCCATCGGAGTCGGCGTCGGCTAGTAGGATGATCCGGTCGTACCGTAAGCTGGCGAGATTGAGGCTCGGGCCAATCCCACATCCCATCGCCGTGAGCAAATCTTCGATCTCCTTATTCTCCAGCATTTTCTTGAGCGGGACATTCTCGGTATTGAGTACCTTGCCCCGAAGTGGAAGGATCGCCTGATAGTTGCGGTCGCGCCCCTGTTTGGCGCTTCCACCGGCGGAGTCCCCTTCGACGATGAACAGTTCGGACTTGCCGCGTCCGCTCGCCAGACAATCACTGAGTTTGCCGGGAAGCGCGGTCCGCTTGGCTCCACCCTTTCGCGAAATCGCCTCCGATGCGGCCCGCGAAGCTTCGCGAGCCCTGGCCGCGGCGATGATCCGCGCGATCACCGAATCGGCGAGCGAGCGGTTGTTGTTCATCCACTGCTCGAGCACCGGTCGCAACGCCGCCTCGACCGTGGCCTGGGCTTCGGGGTTATTGAGGCGGTCTTTCGTCTGGCCCTGAAACTGCGGTTCGGCGATGAAGATCGACACGATCGCGACGAGCCCCTCACGAATGTCCTCGTGCGTGATCTTGACGCCCCGTGGCGTGAGGTTGTGCGTTTCGATGTAATTGCGGACCGCCTTACTCAACCCGCTGCGAAACCCGTTCTCGTGCGTCCCGCCATCGCCGGTCGGGATTCCATTGACATAACTTCGCACGTGTTCGTCGGTCGACTCGGACCATTGCAGCGCGACTTCGATCCGCTCGCTATCGTCTCGGCGGAATGAAAAGGCGGGTTCGTGGATCGGCCGCGCCTGGCGCTGCTGCATGACTTTGCCGAGGTAGTCAACGATCCCTTGCTCGTGCAGAAACGTTTCCTGCGTTCCCCGATTTTCATCGACGAAGATCACCTTCAAGCCGCGATGCAGGAAGCTCGCGGTTTCTAGTCGCGTGCGAATCGTGTCCGAATCGAACTGGGTTTTGGGAAAGATCGTCGGATCGGGCGTGAAACTGATTGATGTCCCAGTGCCACGGATCGCGCCGGGCAATTTTCTCAGGGGCGAGGTGACCGCGCCGCGGGCAAACACCATTTGGTATTGGGCGCCGTCGCGGCGAACCGTTGCCGTCAATTCTTTGGAGAGCGCGTTGACGACCGACGCGCCCACGCCATGTAGCCCACCAGCCGTCTTGTAGTTCTTTCCATCGAACTTGCCTCCCGCGTGAAGGATGGTCAACACCATCTCGAGCGCGGATTTCTTGGTCTTCGGATGTTTGTCGACGGGAATACCGCGACCGTTGTCCGCAACCGTGACGCTTTGCGCGTCCTTGTGCAGCGTGACTCGAATCTCCGTGGCGTGGCCGTTCATCGCCTCGTCGACGCTATTGTCGACGATTTCCCAAACGAGGTGATGAAGCCCCGAACTGCCGACTCCGCCAATGTACATCCCGGGTCGCTTGCGAACGGGTTCGAGCCCCTCGAGCGCGGTGATGTCCTTGGCGCTGTAATCGCTAGTCGCGGTACTCATGCGAGCCGGTGGCCTTTCCAGGAAACGATGAAACCTAGGAGACGATGAAACGAGGGATGGAGCGTTGCTCAGTCGCTATCGAGCGGCTCCGGCGCACCCGGCGGAAGCGTGACAATCTCGGCGATGCGGCCGTTCTTCTGAATCTCGATGCCGCGTCCGCCGCGGCCGGTGACGCGATACTTCGCCGTCGAGATGGTTTTCCGCGCGCCGCGGTTGGTCTGCACCACCAACAGGTCGCGATCACCCTTGGACGGCTTGAACCCGAGCAGTCGATCACCCTTGGCGACGCGAACCAACGTGACGCCATTGCCCGGCCCGGACAAATAGTTGACCTCCTCAGCGGCACAAACCACGGCTCGGCAGGCCTCGGTCACCGCGAGAATCGTCTCGGTTCCTTCGATGGCATGCACGGCCAATACGGATGCGTCGGCGGTCGGTCTGGCGTATCGTCGACCGCTTCGCGTGGAGGGTTCGATGTAGGGTGCCAACCCGAACCGCAGCGCAAAGCCATTGCTCGTCGCCGCGATCCCATGGATCGGCGGGCAAAGGTCGGGCTTCTTGGGATTCTCGCTCGTGTCGCCGAGGACCCGCGGGTCGCATGACAGAACCGAAACGATCCGTTCGCCGTCTTTGAGTTTGAATAATTTCTGAATCGGTTCGCCGAACCCCGACGACGCGGGAATGTCGATCATTCGCGCGGTGTAACAAACCCCCAGCGACGAGAAAAAGGCGATCGTCGCCCGCGTCGAACCGGCTACACAATCGAGCACTTGGTCGCCTTGACGAAGCCGGCTTTTGGTCGGGTCGGCGATCTGCTTCTGACGCTTCACCCATCCGTCGGTCGTGATCATCACGTGGCAATCTTCGGCCACGATGAAATCTTCTTCGGTGTACTCGGGCTCCTCGACAACTGTTTCGATCGTCGACCGACGCCTGGCCGCGGCATCACTCGCGTGGGCCGCAATCAAGCTTTCGATCTCGTCTCGAATGATCTGCCAGCGACCCGAGGCGTTGGTGTCCTTGGTGTCCTCAGCAAGCAATTTGCGAATTTGACGGGCGCGTTTCTCCTTGTCTTTCAACTCGTCGCGGATCAAATTGATTTCGAGCCGTGCCAGCCGATAAAGCTTGAGCTCTAGGATCGCATCGGTTTGATCGGCGTCGAGCCCGCCCGAACCGTTCTTGGCCGGCCGAAATCGATGCATGATCTTTTCGGCCGCGTCAGACTTCCCGTCGCTCTGGCGAATGATGCGAATGATCTCGTCGAGCGCGTCGAAGATCAGCGCAAAGCCGTTGAGGATGTGGATCCTCTTCTCGAGCGTGCGGAGCTCGTTTTCGAGCCTGCGAGTGACGACCTCGAGGCGAAAGTGGAGGAAGTGCCAAAGGATCTCCTTGAGCCCCAATCGTTGCGGCGCGCCGACCTCCGGTTTCTCGGTCGGCACGAGGCAGGTCAAGTTGACATTGAAGTTGGTCTGAAGCGGGGTGTGCTTGTAGAGGTAGGCGAGCACCTTGGCGTGATCGGCCCCCTTCTTGAGCACAAGGTCGACTCGGATGTCGTCGGTGGAGAGATCGCGAACTTCCTCGACCAACGGTAGTTTTCCGCTGTACACCAATTCGCTAATCCGTTCGACCATCACCGCCTTGTTGACGCCAAATGGGATCGAGGTGACCTGCAGAACATCGTTTCCGCCCTCCCCTCCCGCACGAGGCGACTGACGCTCGACGAGCTTGGCCGTGCCCCGCAACTTGATCGTTCCCTGCCCGGTGCTGTAGATCTCCCGCAGCTCTTCCTTGGAATTGATGATTTGGCCACCCGTGGGGAAATCCGGCCCCTGCACCGCATCGTTTGCAACGAGTTGATAGTCCTTGACCTCGGGATCTTTCAACAGTTTCAGTAGCGCGCCACAAACCTCCTTCAGGTTGTGAGGGGGGATATTGGTCGCCATCCCGACGGCGATTCCCGTCGTCCCGTTGACCAGTAGGTTGGGCACCCGGCTCGGCAACACAACCGGTTCTTGATTGGTGCCGTCGTAATTGGGCTTGAAGGCGACCGTGTCGGTCGAGAGGTCGTCGAGCAACTGCGATGCGATGGAGGTCATCCGGCATTCGGTGTAACGCATCGCCGCGGCGTTATCGCCATCGACGCTCCCAAAATTGCCGCTGCCATCGATCAGCGGCATCCGCAACGAAAACGGCTGGGCCATTCGCACCAACGCTTCGTAGATCGAACTGTCGCCGTGTGGGTGATAGTTCCCCATCACATCGCCGACAACCTTGGCGCACTTGCGATGTTTGGCGGTCGAGTCGAGCCGCTGCTGATACATCGTGTAGAGAATTCGCCGCTGAACCGGCTTCAATCCGTCCCGGACGTCAGGCAGCGCTCGGCTGGTGATCACCGAGAGCGAGTAATTGAGATACCTCGCCTGAGCTTCGAGACGAAGCGAAGTTGCGGTCAGGACCTCCTCGAAGGACGCGTCCGCCTGCCCGTTTTGCGAACCCCTGGGGGGACGTTTAGCCACGCCGTTACACCCTATCAGGACGACTCGCCGACCGTGACGAGGAACCAGAAAAAGAAATGGGGATCAGCCGATTCGCTGATGGCGAACACCCCAGTGATCGACATCCCTGCCGCCGCATTTTGCCAGGTCCAACCAGTTCGCTCAACTGGTCGCGGCGATAACCGGTTCGTCGACAACCGGCTCGAAAGTATGGGAATTCATTCGGGCATCGGTGAGCGTAAAAATGAGGAACAACGCCACGAAAACGAATGTCGATAGGAAAATGATCAAATTGAAGGGTTTGTCGAAAGCCAAGTGCATGAAGAAAAGCATCACGAGCGTTGCCTTGATGGTGGCAATGATCATCGTCACGGCGATATCAAAATTGCCAAGATCAAAATTGCTCTGGGCTACCGTGACGATTGTGAGAAACGTCAAGGCAAAGAAAACGGCCAGCAGCAACCAGACCGGCAATGGGTGCGCAAAATCATGTTCGCCGTGCGAACCGTGGGCGGCATGAGCGTCGTCCACATGGGCGGCAGGAGTGGCCATTTCAAAAAACGCGTGAGTGAACGGAATGGATTGAAAAAGGGATCGGTCGGATCCACTGGTGGCGACTTCGCTAACGAATCAAATACAGCAGCGGAAACAGGTAGATCCAAATCAAGTCGACGATGTGCCAGTAGAGTCCGACGTAGTCGACGGGACCGAAATAGTGACGGTTAAAATCGAGTCGAATCGTGCGTACCAACAACCAGATCAACACACCGATGCCCGCAAGAATGTGGATCGCGTGGATTCCGGTCATCACGTAGTAGATTCCGAAAAACACCCCCGCCTGACTTCGGGTATTGATTTCGGACGATACGTGATCGATGGGACCTGCGATCCCCTCTCGCCCCGCGACCACCGTGCTGCCGCCCAGTTCCGCCTGCTGCTGCTTTGCTCTCAGTTCGTCGCGGATTCCGCTGTTCGCTTGATCGACGGCGAGCCGATCGATCAGGGGTGCAGCCAAAGTCGTCGACGCCGCGATCGCACTCGAATCCCCCAACGGGTCCGATTGCGTACCCGCAGCGGGAGATGCGTGAGCGGCGTCAGAGACGTGGTCGCTGGCGTGATCATCGGCATGGGCATGAGCCTCACCATGCTCGGCGTGGCTTTCGCCAGACTCGAGGATCATGCCCAATCCGATGCCGACGAAGAAGAAGGCGAAAACCACAATCAACGGCTTGGCAACGGAAACTGCGAACCGGTTTCCGGTGAGAATCGACTTGATCAGCCAAATCACCAACCCGACCAGTCCGATCGCGAACGGAAGCGCCATGTAAAGCAGGTACTTCGAAATTCCCTCGGGGTGAGGCGCGCCTTCGATGAAGCTGTACCACTTCGGCGGTAGCAGTCCAAGTTCCCACTTGTGCGAGTACTCGATCGACTTGACGCCGAGGAAAACCATCGCGCACGAGAGCGTCGCGGCAATGAAACCGGCGCACTTCTTGTGCTCTTCGATCTGCGCACAGCGAACCGCCCAGGCCATCGTCAGCGAGCTAAAGAGCAACACGCCCGTGTTGATCGCGCCAAGTTTCGTGTTCAAGAACTGGCTACAACCCTCGAAAACGTCCGGCCGGAGCATGCGGAAGATGGCGTAAGCGACAAACATCCCGCTGAAGAACAGAACTTCCGTCCCCAGGAAAATCCACATCCCGAGTTTTCCCGAGTCGAATTGTTGCTCGGGAGTGTCGAAATGGTGCGCGAGAAAGGGCGGATGATCGTGGTCATGACCATCCGCGTCGTGCCCGTGGCCGACGTGAACGTCAGAATGTGCTGCTTCGGTCGTTGCCATGGGATTTGCTAGGGCGTCTGGATGGTGGTGCGCGGACGCGAGGCCGAACAGAGGCGAGTTATACAAGATTCAAACGGAAATGCACGGCCAATGCCATGGCGACTCGACGGATGCGTCAAATCGCCGCTGAGGATCGGCCGATCAGGCTTGCCCGCCAGCGTGGGCAGGCGCCTGCGTCGGTGAAGTCTCGGGAACGACCTCCCGCGGATGTTCGACGAAGACATAATTCTCGGTCTCCGCGTCCCACCTGAGATCTTCGAAGTCGTACGGGTCGCCGACCAAAGGAGGCCGTGCAAAGTTGTAAAACGGAGGTGGGCTGGTGCAGCACCACTCGAGGGTCACGCCACCCCAAGGGTTCGACGGAGCTCGTTTTCCGTTAAAGAGCGAGGCCAATAGCACTCCACCGGCGATCAGCAACCCGACGCCGAGCAGAAACGCCCCGAAACTGCTCCACTGGTGAAGCAGAGTGAATTCGGGGTCGTAGGTGGCATACCGTCGCGGCATCCCGCGGCTACCCATCACGAATTGGGGAAGGAATGTCATGTTGAAGCCGATGAACACGACCACCGCCGAGATCCGACCACCCAGTTCGCTGAACATTCTCCCGGTCATCTTCGGCCACCAGTGAAACAGCCCACCAAGGAACGCGATCATCGTTCCACCCATCATCACGTAGTGGAAGTGAGCGACGATGAAATACGTGTCGTGCAGGTGAAGGTCGACCGACAGCACACCAAGGAACAACCCGGTCAGGCCACCGATTGTGAACAAGAAGATGAACGACAGGGCGTAGCACATCGGAGTCGTCAGACTGATCGAACCCTTGTACAACGTTGCAAGCCAGTTGAATACTTTGATCGCCGACGGAACCGACACCGTGAACGTCAGGGCACTGAAGATAATCGTCGTCAGCGCACTCATCCCGCTGGTGAACATGTGATGTCCCCAAACGAGAAACCCGAGCAATGCGATCGCGACCGATGAGTACGCGATGAATCGATATCCGAAGATGTGTTTGTGCGAGTGCACGCTGATCAATTCACTGATGATTCCGAAAGCGGGCAGAATCATGATGTACACGGCGGGGTGACTGTAGAACCAGAAGAAGTGCTGGTAAGTGACCGGATCGCCGTTGTATTCGGGGTCGAAAATTCCGATGTGCATCGTCCGTTCGGCAATCAGAAGCAGCAGGGTGATTCCAAGCACCGGCGTGGCGAGAACCTGAATGATGCTCGTCGAGTAGGTTGCCCACAGAAAGAGAGGCATCTTGAACCACGTCATGCCAGGTGGCCGCATGGTGTTGATTGTGACGATGAAATTAAGCCCGGTGAAGATTGAACTGAACCCGAGCACAAACGCACCGAGCGTCGCCAAAATCACTGAGGTATCGGTCGACGTGCTGTAAGGGGTGTAGAACGTCCATCCGGTATCGAGACCGCTGCCCAATAGTGCGCAGATGAAGAAGATCGCCCCACCCACCCAAAGGTAGAAACTCGAAAGATTGAGCCGTGGAAATGCGACATCCTTCGCGCCCAACATCACCGGTACCAAAAAATTCCCGAGTGCGGCGGGAACGCTTGGGATGATGAATAGGAATACCATGATCGCCCCGTGGAGCGTGAACACCTGGTTGTAGATGTCGTTGGCGCTCTCTCCTTTGAACAACCAACCACCGGGTTGCAAAAGGTGCGCTCGGATCGCCATGGCGAGCAAACCGCCGATGGCGAAGGAGGTCAAAATCCCGATCAGGTACATGATCCCGATTCGCTTGTGGTCAAGCGTGAAAAGCCAACTCATCACACCTTTGGAATTGGTGAGATAGTTTTCGCTGGGGGATGCGTAACCCGGATTCAACTCGGTGCTCGTGGACATAGTCAACTGTCCCTCAATAGGGATGACGATACGTGGATCAATTTGTGTTAAGCGTTTTCAAATAAGCGATGATGCTGTCGATGTCATCATCGGACAATTGCCCCTTGTAGCTGGGCATCACGGGATTGTACCCGTCAACGATTTTCGCCTTCGGCTCCAGAATTGACTCGCGAATGTAGTTTTCGTCGATCAATACAGCTTCGCCAGTGGTCAACTCGCGGTTGGTTCCAAAGCTGCCTTGGAACGAAGGTCCCACCCTCTTGGTCCCGTCGATCGAATGGCACGAAGCACATCCTCGGCGACTGTAGAGTTTCTCGCCGTACTCGGCGGGGCTCTCGCCTTCCTGTCGCCCGCTGTACCGCTTGATCCAGGCGTCCAGGTCTTCGCGTGTCTCGTGAACCACAACAACGGTCTGCATCTGCGAGTGATTTCGCCCACAGTACTCGGTGCAGTAGAGGTCGAAGAATCGGTATCCATCTTGCGTGAATTGATACCGCCCCGGATCGAAGTTCCCACCGAAATTGTTCTTCGTGTCCTCCAAGGCGTCCGCCAATTCGCTCTCACTAACCCGCTCGCTGGCGACCGTCGGCTGGAACCACATGTCGTTGTATCGGCCGGGCACAATGTCTCGTTTCGCGCGGAATGCGGGAACGAAGAGACTATGGATCACGTCGCTCGAACGCATCGTCAACTTGGTGGGTTGATCAACAAGAAGGTGCAATTCGGGGTGGAACACGCCATTGCCATAGTCCATCGTCCAACCCCACTTGAACGCCTTCACACCCACCAAGTCGGCGCCCTCGGGGGCCTGCTGTTGATCGATGTATCCGAGCGAGCCTCGCACGAACATCAACACCAACAGAAAACAGGGGAGCACGGACCAAGAGACCTCGAGCGGCGTGTTGTGAGAAATCTGGCTTTCCGCCGGTTGCCCTTTCTTCTTGACGTAACGGATCCCGAAATAAAACAGGCAGAACGCGATCGGGACGAAGAACACGATGTTGATCCACAGGACCATGTTGAACGTCGAGTCCACATCCGCGGCAAAGGAGGATGCCGTGGCTGGAAACCAGAACGACTCGGCAACGTCGCCAATCAGGCTGGGGCGATGGAGGATCATGACTTCAAATCGATTGTCGAAACGAGAGATTCGGGACGAATTCGGAGAATGCCTAAAAAACTACCTGCCAACCCATGCACCTAACCGACCGACGTATCGGGCCGTGACGCCGCGCGGTGGTCGAACCATGATGAAACCTTGCGTCTTCCCAACCAATACGGGACCAATCCGATCAGGAGTGCGGCGACAGTGGCGAGCGAACCCAACCGCATCAACCGCCACGCGACGACCACATAACTACCGCGATCCGCGTCGTAGCTGAAACACCACATGATGAACTGATCGACGGGAGAGCCAATGGTCCCTTTTGACGCATCCAGCAGGGAAAGCTTGATTTGATCTGGGGGGAACGCGACATCGAGCGAATATCGGCTGATCACCCCGTCGGGGGAAACGAACGCTAACATTGCTGGGTGGTAGTACTCGCCGGTCTTCGCATCGTGAGTGTAGCGAAAGCCTAGGGAGTCGGCCAACCGACGAATCGAGCCTTCGCGAGCCGTGCAGAAGTGCCACCCTTGGGCCGCTTCGGGTTGCCGATTGAGCATCGCGATGTATCTGTCCTTCGTCTCACGAATCCGCTCGGTCGATTCCTTCGGATTGATACTGACCGTCAAAATCTGGAAATCAGGTCCCAATCGGAGCCCGACCTCATTGATCGATTCGACGAGCGCGTTGAGCTGAACGTTGCAAAGTACCGGGCAATCGCTGTAGTTGAGCGTCACCAACAGCGGACGCCTGCCGTCGAGGTAGTAACCTGTCTTAACCGGTCTACCGAGCGAGTCGATCAAGCTGATGTCCGTCGGTACGCTTTCACCGAGCTTCTGCTCGACCGTGACGTCCTCAACCTCACTGGGGGCCTTGGTGTTGAGCTGCGCATGGACCCCGCTCGACGAGAAAACGACGAGGCCGGCGCACAACCAAATCAGTCGCGAGAGACGATCGTGGAGCGTCGCGATGATCGAAGCGATCAATGGCTCACGCCCCGTCGTTGGTTTGTGTGACTGTCGGATCATCTTTGCCTGCCGCGTTATCGGCGTCGATCATTTGCTTCATCGCCTGCTGAACCGGGATCGTGACCGACCCGGTTGCCGGATCAACCCCAAACCGGCTGATCGCCTGTGTCTGGCGATTGAGGAACTCATTGCTGTCTCGGTTGGTGCTGGTCGAAAACTTTGCATCATCGACGTAGCCCTGCATCCCGTAGTACATCACTTGAACCGCCAAGACCGTGATGATCGTAACGGCTACCGAAATCAAGCCGACCACCGTGATTCGCTGAATGGGAAGATCGTCGTAATGGGCCATCATTCGTCCGCTGGGATTGATTGCTAAAGCTAAGTTCGGGGCAGTTCTTACAGGTTTTCGAATGCGAGCGATTCGGGCAAGCGAGGGTCCCTGACCGCCAAGACCCGGACTTGATTAGCACTGGCAAACCAAAGCACCCCGCCGAGATAGAGCGACACCATGCCGACCGTCATCAGGACACTGGTGATAATTCCCACCAGACTACCTAACCCCGAACCGGCCTCGGGCATCACGATCCAGTAAATGTCAATGAAATGCATCACGAGGATATAAACAGCCCAGAAGCAAACCAGTGCGGGACGGCGACGGACGTGCCGTGACATCAATCCCAGGAAGGGCAACATCCAGTGAAAGAAAACAAGCATGATCGACACCGTGGCCCACGGCCCCCTCTGCCGTGTGTAGAACCATTCGGTCTCTTCGGGGATGTTGGCGTACCAAATCAGCATGTACTGGCTGAACGAGATGTAAGTCCAGAAAAATACGAAACCAAACATCAACTTCCCGAGGTCGTGATAATGCTCGATCGTCACTTCTTCGCGAATCGCACCTCGGCTCTGCAACCAAAACACGAATGCCGCAATGGCACAGTGGGCGGCTAGCACGCTGCCGGCAAAAATGTAGACACCAAACATCGTGCTAAACCACATTGGCGCTAGGCTCATCAACCAATCGAAAGCCGCGAACGTGGTGATCAGGGAAAACGCGATCACCGCCGGACCGCTGCGAGCCTGCATCCGTTCGGTCAACGTGACTTCACCCGTTTCATCCTGTCGACGGCTGAGCGAAAAGTAAAAGATGGCGATCGCCGACCAGGCGATGAGGTAAATGATCGACCGGACCGTGAACCAAGTCCCATTGAGGTAGCGGGTTTTCTCGGCCCAGGTGACCAACGGCACGCCATGATCAGCCGCGAAATTCGGATCGCCCCACGCGAACAGGGTCCCTCCACCCATCCAAACCGTCAACAAAATGGGAAGGAACAGGATCGCCAGCGCCGGGATCGCGATCATCATCATTTCGGCCACTCGCCGGACCACGACACTCCACCCTGCCCTGCAAAGGTGTTGAATGAGCACGAAGAAAAGGCTGCCGAGCGAGATGCTGAGGACGTAGGTGAATGCGGTCAGGTAGGCCGACATCGTGAAGCGACCGCCCGCACCGGCAAATAGTCCGATGAGGACGCCAACCACCAAAAGCATCAGGCCGCTGAGGCCCAGCGGTGAAGCCAAACCGCTGATCGACGCCGGCAACTGAAAGGTGGGGTCGTCAGCAGGTTTCGGATGTGCAGCGTGTGCGGCCATGGAAAATCGAACGATTGTCAGGAAGGTGTTGAATGGGATGTTGTGGTCATCGAAACGCGGGCTTACCTACTGGGCGACGGTCGCCGACGTCGCTTCAGCTCGCCTGCGTTCTTCTTCCGCTTGCTCAGCCAATTGCTGAAGCACTTCGGCCTGTTCTTTTCTCAACTCGTTTCGCTTGTCGGCAGGCAGGTCTTCGAGCGTGGCGTTCTGACTCGCCTGCAACGCGCGGACGTAGGCGACCACGGCCCAACGATCTTGAGCCGTCAGCTGTGCACGATACCCCGCCATCTTGCGAATCCCGTTGGTGATCGTGCTGAAAAGCTTTCCGTCGGGATACTGCTCGGCGTACAGCGTTTCCTGGTGAAGCGACGAGGGTTGGACCCACGCGGTCGCCAAAATTCGCTGCGCCCGACGGTTTACCAAACCGTTGCCACGGCCGTCATTGCCATGGCAGACCGCGCAGTAAATCTCGAATTTCTCGCGACCGCGATTTAGCACGGCGCTCGACAACGGCAACGGGTTTCCTGGCAACCAAGGCGTGTCGTCAACGGTTCCCGGCGCTACCGGGGTCGACGGGGCGTCGACGATCGCGGGAGCTTCGCTCGGCGCGTCTGCTTCCGACACCTCAGGCGTCTGATCGGGCTCATCGCGAAGGGCGCGAACCAGCCGAGTCGCGCGCGACGAATCTCTCCTCGCGAGTTCCTCAAAGTCGATGCCTGTGTAGTAATCGATGTCCTCCTCGAACTGGCCCGAAGCGACCGTCCCCGGAACATCGGGACGCATCGAACGGCCGTCGGCAAACAGCGTCGAAATCTCCTGGGCACCCTTGGCGGGTGAAAAATCCATGTCGAAGAAGACGTGAAAACGTGGGCTCCCTGAGGTCGTCACCCGCATCCTCGCCAGGACCAACGGGGGAACGCACGCGACAAACATCAACACACCCACGATGACCCAAATCGGCTTGGGGATCGTCAGACGGGTATCATCCTCGACCACCTGATCAACGTGCTGGCCGCCCAGGTCGGTCAGGAACTGCGCGACGCCCGACGCATCGTAGCGGCTGTCCTTGGCATCGATGTAAAGAAAGAACTTGTCATCGGTCGCGCGGTCAAACCGCGGCTTGCTAAACAACGGGTTGTTGAATCGAGGCAGCCCGTTGAGCGCAAGCATTCCGAAGAAGGCGCCGAACGAAGCGAGCAGGATCGTCAACTCAAAACTCACCGGCATGAACGCCGGCAGCGAAATGAAGGGCTTTCCCGAGATGATGTACTTGTAATCGATCCCGTTCATCCAGCACTGCATGACCAAACCGATGGTCACCCCCGTCAGCCCACAGGCGAGCGAGATCCAAGGGAGGTGAGTCGGTTTGATGCCCAAAGCCTTATCGATCCCGTGAACGGGAAAGGGCGTGTAGGCATCGGTTTGCGTGTACCCCGCATCCCGCACCCGCCGGCAAGCGGCGAGCAGGGTGTCGACCGAGTCGAATTCGGCATAGGTGCCGTGAACTTGATTGGCTTGAGTGTCTGACATGCTTGTGAAGTCGATCTAATGGTCGCCGTGATGATGATGCAACTGTCCGGCCAACGTCGCTTTGACTTCGGCCATGTTGATGACCGGCATGAAGCGACAGAACAACAAAAACAGCGTGAAGAACAATCCGAAAGAACCGACGAG
This sequence comes from Pirellulaceae bacterium, assembly GCA_041748895.1. Lineage (GTDB taxonomy): Bacteria > Planctomycetota > Planctomycetia > Pirellulales > Pirellulaceae > UBA6163. Next base: position 12,716 of record JBGTCJ010000129.1, on the reverse strand, counting down.
CATGGTCCAGTCGATCCAGGTCGGCGTGAAATAGCCCCACGCGCTCGGGAGATAATCTCGCGAAAGGCTGCTGATCACGATCACGAATCGCTCGAACCACATCCCGATATTGACGAAGATCGAGATCACAACGATCCGCCAAGGAATCGTGCGGTTCTTCTTGAACCAAAACAATTGAGGACTGACAACGTTGCAGGTAACCATGGTCCAGTAGGCCCACCAGTACGGCCCGAATGCACGGTTGATGAACGCGAACTTTTCTTCACCCACCTGTCCGTACCAGGCGATGAAAAATTCGGTGCCGTACGCCAGACCCACGATCGACCCAGTCGCCAGGATGATCTTGCACATATTTTCCAAGTGCCGCACGGTGATCAACTTTTCGAGACCGTAGATTGAACGGCAGGGGATCATCAGCGTGAGCACCATCGCGAATCCACTGAAGATAGCACCCGCGACGAAATACGGCGGGAAGATGGTCGTGTGCCATCCCGGTACCTGGCTAACCGCGAAGTCGAACGAAACGATGGTGTGCACGCTCAAAACCAGTGGGGCGGCAAACGCGGCTAGTAGCGCGTAAGCCTTCTCGTACCGCATCCAGTGACGCGACGATCCGGTCCAACCCAAGGCGAGCAGACCGTAGGCCATCCGTCGCCACTTGTTCTTGGACCGATCGCGGAAAGTGGCCAAGTCGGGAACCATCCCCATGTACCAAAACAGCAGCGACACCGTTCCGTAAGTGCTGACCGCAAAGACGTCCCACAGCAGGGGGCTGCGGAACTGGGGCCACATCCACAGGTTGAGGCTCGGGTAGGGAGCCAACCAGAACGCGAGCCAGGCGCGGCCGACGTGGATCCCGGGGAACGTTGCGGCGCAAATGACCGCGAAGATCGTCATCGCCTCGGCGGCTCGGTTGATACTCGTTCGCCAATCCTGGCGGAAGAGAAATAGGATCGCGCTGATCAAAGTTCCGGCGTGACCGATCCCGACCCAGAAAACGAAGTTGACGATTGGCCAACCCCAAAACACCGGGCTTCGGTTACCCCAAACCCCAACGCCCGTGTAGAGCAGGTAAAGGATGCTGAGCCCAAAGGCGGAGGCGAGCGTTGCCGAAATCAAGAAGCCGACAAGCCAGGCGATGCTCGGCGGCCGCTCGGCGATCTGCGACACGGTCTCCGTGATCGTGTGATAGGTCGTTTCACCGAGAACGAGCGGGGCGCGCTCGCCCGGTCGTTCGACCGTGTTATCAAGACCTTGAGGAATCGCTAGGGACATTGGCTAATGCGAAGTTGAGGATACTTGTGCGGAAATCGCCCCGGCGGGCGGGCGCCGGATCATCTGAGTTCAATGTGTGTCGTGGTCGCCATCGGCATGACCGTGATCCGCCGCATGGTCGTCATCGCCATGACCATGATGACTCGGCGTGCCGTAGGTCTGCAGATCGGCCAACTGGGTCGAGGTCATCAATCGCGGATGCGTGTTGCGAATCCGCGACAGGTAGAGGGTTCGCGGCTTGACATTCAACTGCGAGAGCATCCCGTAGGCACGACGATCACCATGCTTTTTGGTGACGATCGCGTTCTCGTCATGAATGTTGCCAAATTCGATCGCGCCGCTCGGGCAGGCCATCTGACAGGCCGTTTTGACTTCGCCGTCGCGGACCGGACGGCCGCCATCGCGGCGGGCGTTGATCTTTGCGGCCTCGACTCGTTGAACGCAAAAAGTGCACTTCTCCATCACCCCGCGGCCGCGGACGGTGACGTCGGGATTGAGCACCAAAGCCTGCAATTTTCGGTTCGCCTTCTCGATCGTTCCCGGGAACGAGTAGACGCCGTAACCGACCCCGACTTCTTCGTTGTAGTTGAAGTAGTTAAAACGCCGGACCTTGTAGGGACAGTTGTTGGCGCAGTACCGAGTGCCGATGCAGCGGTTGTAGGCCATGGCGTTGATCCCCTCGTTGGTATGAACCGTCGCCGCGACGGGGCAGACCTGTTCGCACGGTGCGGTCTCGCAGTGCATGCAGGCCACCGGCTGCGTCACGACGTTGGCATCCTCTTCGCCTCCCTGGAAGTAACGATCGATCCGCAGCCAATGCATCTCACGGCTGGTGGCGACCTGCGTCTTGCCGACGATCGGAACGTTGTTCTCGCTTTGGCACGCAACCACGCACGCGTTGCAACCCATGCATTTGGTCAGGTCGACCGACATTCCCCACTGCGGTAACTCCGGTTGGTTCTCGCGAATCTTCGCGATGGGTTCCCGCCAAAGTGAACCTTCGGCACCCACTTTGGGGACGTGGGGCCCCTTGTCGTGGGTGAAGTGTTCGTTCTTCTCCAACAGGGCCACGGTCCCCTCGCGAACCAGACCGAAGCTGCGACGAACCGTTTCCTGCTGACCGAGTTCATCAATCGCCCAGTGGTCCTGGGTCGTGGCGAGCAGATGGTCACGGTACAACGGCCTGGCTTCGACCGCCGGGGCCCACATCAATGCGTCAGCGGTTCGAATCGGCGAGACATCAAATCCGACCACTTCACCACCCTGCCCCTCCATCCCACCAACCATCCCGGCGCGGGTCCGTCCGTAGCCAATCGCGACGGTCACCACACCGGGCGCGCAGCCCGGCATCTCATAAACCGGCAGCTCCAACGCCGCATCGCCGCGTCGAAGCACGACCATCGAACTGTCTTTGACACGCAACGCCCGAGCGGTTCTCGGACTCATGATGGCCGCGTTGTCCCAAGTCAGCTTGGTCAGCGACTGCGGCAATTCCTGCAACCATCCATTGTTGGCGAATCGCCCGTCGTAGACGCCATCAGCGGGTACGAAGAGGACATCGATGTCGTCCTGATCGACGTCGGCCGTCACCACGGGAGCCGGATCGGATGGCGCTGCCGCCTCGCCGACATAGCTGACCTCGGGTAGTTCGATTTCGAGCCCTTCGGCAAAACCGTCGTGGAGAAGTGCCCGCCACTGTCGCTCGCTGAGTGATTGGCCGGCCATCTCATCGGCGGTGCGACGCACGATCGATTCACCATCGACCTCCTGCTCACCGAGCATCACTGCGAGGAGTTCAACCACCGTCCTGCCGCCCAACAGCGGAAGGATCTGCGGCTGGCAGACGCCATAGATTCCGTCGTCGCTGAGACAATCGCCCCAAGACTCCAGCGGATGAGCCATCGGCAACGACCAACGACACCGGGCCGCCGTCTCGTCATCGTATTCGCCCAAATAAATCGAGTTCTCAACGTTCGCAATGGCATCGGCAAGCCTCAGTTCGGCGGGCGCCGTGAAGGCCGGGTTTTCGCCAAGAATCAGCAACGATTCGATCTTGCCCCCAGCGATCGCCGACCTGAGCTCCGCGATCGACACGGCATCGGTGAGATCGGCGTCAACCAACGGCAAGAATCGCTGAATGCTACCGAGCGAGCCCAATTTGCCATTGATCCGAATCCCCGCTGCGATCGCCTCGGGGCCGAGCGCCTCACCGACCAGGACCACCGCCTCGGATCCGGCCTGATGCAAATCGTGACTCAGTACGTCGATGAACCGTTCCATCTTGTCCGCGGGCAGCAGTTCGTCAAAAGGCGTGGGATCGTCGGCGTGATCATGAGTCTCACCCGCAATCAATCGGTCCAAACGTCGCTCGAGCTCCGACAAGAACGCGGCCATCTGGCTGGGGCGCAAAGCGAGTCGCGAATCGGCCGCGGTTCCCGTGTTGGTGTATCCGCCCTCGGCGACATACAACCGACTCATCTCCTGGTCGGGGTCTCGCGTTTGGTAAAAGCGATTGGCGTTGCGGACGAAGCCGACGTCCTGACCGAGGAAGTCGGATTGCAGAGCAAAGACGACCTTCGCCTGATCGAGATCAAGCACCTGTCGGCTCGGTGTTCCGATCGCCTGCTGAGTCGCCGTGGCCATCACATCGCCGGCGACGCCATCGAATCGACAGAGGGTCATCTCGGGCAACCGCTCGCGAAGCGTTTGCAGCATCCGCACCACCGACGGTGAGTGGGTCCGCGACGCCAGGACCGCGAACGACCTCCCGCCGTCGGTCTGCGCGCCGCGAATCAGCGACGAGGCGAACGAATCAAACGCTTCCCAAGTTGTCGCCGAAGCTTTCCCTTTGCCATCGCGTGAAAAAACGGCGCCACCTTCCCCGCGAGCGCGATCGGGGTCGTAGAGACCGAGGATCGACGCCTGGACGTAAGCATCCGTGCCACCCCTGGACGTGGGGTGATTCGGGTTGCCTTCGATCTTGATCGGGCGACCGTCGACGTTGGTCACCAAGAGGTTGTAAACGCGACCGGCCAACTCAAAATTGGTGCTCCGGCTGTACTGCTCACCCGGTATCCGACCTTCGGGTCGGATCACGAATGGCGCGATCACTTCGGTGGGGTAGCGGCATCCCACGGCGCCCGCGACCGACAGCGAAGCGCCCATGATCTGAAGCCAGCGGCGACGCGAGACACCCTCGGGAAGCTCCGATGCGGCGACGGGAAACTCGCGATGCAGGAAGCCATTGACGAACTCATCGCTTTGGTGGAGCTCCGAGAGGCTGCGCCAATAACGATCGCGATGTGCCGCGGCATCGGCCGAGACGCCGGGAGCGGTAACGGGTGGGGCGACGGTCGTCGGATTCGAAGTCATGTCGGTGAGAACGCGTGAGGTGTTACGGCCGAGCCGTGCTGGGAAGGATGCTGCGAATCAATCAGGGCTAGCGGTGACAAACGGCGCAGTGATCTTGTGCATTGATGTTCTTCTCTTCGATCAACTGCCTGCCAAGCTCAGCCGGATCGGTCCCCTCGGGCGGTTGCCAATCGAGCTTGGTGACAAACTCGGTGGGACGAAGATGCGGCGCCGGGTTTCGGTGACACTCGATGCACCACGCCATCGACAACTGCTTGGCCTGATGAACGACTTCCATTTGGTCGATCCGCCCATGGCAGGAAACACAGCTAACGCCCGCATGAACGTGAGCCGAGTGATTGAAGTAGACGAATTCGGGTAGGTTGTGGACGCGGAGCCAAGCAACGCTCCTACCCGACTCCCAGCTTTCACGAATGGGGGCCAGCCTGCCGCTCGCCTGATGCACAGCGGCCAGTGAGGTCACGCCCTGGTCGTTTTCGGGGCTGTGGCAATTGATACACGTCGCGGTGGGGGGGATCGCCGCGTGGGCAGCGTCGAAAACGGTGTTGTGGCAGTAGCGACAATCCATTTTCAACTGCCCGGCATGAATCGCATGGCTAAAAGGCACCGGCTGAACCGGCCGATAGCCCACATTGAGCGTTTGCGGGTCCGTGACCAGGCCGCCGATCGCGCCGGCATAAACGCCACCGCCTACGATTAACGCGCCCAACAAAAGCAAAAGACGGTTTACCCACCGCGGGAAGACAAAACGTTCCATAATTCCCTGCGTCCGACCGAACGCCAGAACAGACTGTGGCTAGAAAAATAGCGTTGACACACTCTTGAGAGAGAGCAGTATCGTCCCAGTCTGCTTCGCGTTACAAGGCCACCGTGGCCGAAGCGACATTGTGTCGCACTAACGCTCGTCCAACGGTCCGGCCGCGTCGTCCATGCCGCGACAATCGATCTTGAAGGGGGCGTTAACTCTTGACGCCGCTGGCCATTTCAATCTCGTACCCCGCCCGATAGGGCCGAGCCAAGAAGCCGTTGGCTTGGTCGTCGCCGGTGATCTCCTCGGCCTTCGAATTCCACTGGAGTTTGCGCCCCAGTCGTGCGGTGATCCCCGCCAAGTGGCAGACATTGAGCATTCGCATGTGCGAATGAACATCGGAAATCGGCTCTTGTCGGGTTTGCACGCAGTGCAAGAAGTTCGCCCAGTGTCCCGAGCGTTCGTTCTCGATCATCGGTAACCCCTTGTACACCTTGGTCAGTGCGTCTTCGGGCAGCGGGTTGTCCTTCAGTTGTTCGACGACTCCACCGGATAACCTGCCGCGACTGACGAACAATCTGCCTTTGTCGCCCTCGATCAGCACGCCGTTGTCGGTGTCGTGGCGAATGATCATCTCGGTGTCACCGGGGTATTGGACACGGAAATTGAATTGCGTCGCCGTGTTGTAACGATCACTGGCCGTCGGAAGACCGTCGACAAATTCGACAGGGTGCGTCGCCGTGCCATCGATCGATAGCGGTCCGTCGGTTTGTCCGTTGAGCTCGAGTGCCCATTGACAGATGTCGACGTGGTGAGCTCCCCAGTCGGTCAATTTGCCGCCCGAGAATTCGTACCACCAGCGGAATTCGTAGTGGCCGTTGGTGTGGCCTCCCTTCACTTTCCCGTTGTTGAAGGCGACAAATCGGTAATCGGCTTTGGGAGCAGGCCCGAGCCAGCGTTCCCAATTCAGCTCGCTCGGCACGTCAGCCGTGGGGATCGAGGGGCTGGTCGGCGCGGCGCCGATCGCCGCTTGCACACGATGGATCCGCCCCAATCGGCCCTCGTTGACGATCGCCATGGCAGTCACGAATAGCGGGAACGTGCTCCGCTGCTGGGTTCCAACCTGCACGATCCGCCCCGTTTCCTTCTGGACCCTGCGAATCCATTTTCCTTCTTCGACCGTCAAGGTCAGCGGCTTTTCGCAGTACACATCTTTGCCGGCGTACATCGCCTCGATCAACGGTTTGGTGTGCCAGTGGTCGGGCGTCGCGATATGAACGACGGCAATGTCATCGCGATCCAGGATCGCTCGATAATCTTCGTAGGTGTCGGCCTTCCCCTCACTGAGCTGCTCATTGGCTCTGGCCAATCGACCCGAATCGACATCGGCGATCGCGACGACATCCAACCACTTTTTGGCCGATCGCATGTTCCCTAGGCCCATTCCGCCGGCCCCGATCAAGCCGATCGGAACGCGGTCGTTTTTCGAGGTCGTTTCGTCGGCCAAGGTCCGGCCTGTCGTCACGAAGTAGGGAGTCACGGTCGCGGCGGTCGCTCCCGCGGTCGTGCGAATGAAGTCTCGGCGATTGGGGCGACTCGTTGGCATCGGAAGGGGTTCTCCGGAAAGGGACGAGGGAGGAATGTTTATCGGTAGACCGGCGGGAACGGCGTGCTGACCCGTGGCATTCGGGTGGCTCAGTATACTCCTTCGGTGCCCGCAACGCTTGAGCGCAGGATGGCAGGGCCCCACGTCCGATTACCCCAAAAAAACGTCACATCCGCTGGCTTGTCCCCTTGGTCAATGCCATGAAGGCCGATTCGAGATCGAGTTGCTCTTCGCTGAAGGACCGCAGGTGGATTCCGTTTTCGATCAAACGCTTCGGAAGGTCGCTGTAATCGGCGACTTCACGCCGGAGGACGACGCGAACCGACGCGTCACCCATTTGCAGCGCTTGGACCTTCTCGTGACCATCGAGCAGTTCCGAGATTCGGGTCAGTTCGCTGGGCGATTGAGGCTGCACCACCAAGACCGTGTGCTCGCGAACCTGCCGAAGCACTTCGGTAACGGTCGCGTTGACCTTGAGCTCACCGCGATCGATGATCCCGACCTTGTTGCAGATATCTGCGAGCTCGGGGAGGATGTGACTGCTGACGATGATCGTTTTGCCGAGTTGGCCGAGCCGGCGAAGCAGGTTCCGCATCTCGATCCGAGCTCGAGGGTCGAGTCCCGACAGCGGCTCATCGAGCAGCAGCACCTGCGGATCGTGCAGCAGCGTGCGGGCCAATCCGAGGCGTTGGGTTTGCCCCCGCGACAGCGTGTTGGCGTACGCGTCACGCTTGAAGTCGAGGTCCACGATATCGAGCATCTCGTCGACACGCTTGCGTCTTGCTTCGCCGCCGATGCGGTAGGCGGCCGCAAAGAACTCGAGGTACTCGACGACCGTCATGTCGTCGTAGACTCCGAAAAAATCGGGCATGTACCCCACCAATCTCCGAATCTCTTTCGGTTTGGTGTGGACCGAATGCCCGCAGACGTAGGCTTCGCCCCAACTGGGAGCCAGCAGCGTCGCGACGATCCGCATCGTCGTGGTCTTTCCCGCACCGTTGGGTCCGATGAATCCGAACAGGTCGCCTTCACCCAAATCGAGCTCGATCGCCTTGATCGCGAACACATCGCCATACTTCTTGGTCAGGTCAATCGTCTTGATCACGTCGCGTTTCTTGGCTTAGTTGATGGATCGTCGCGGCGGGCCGACAGGGAGTACGACTCGAACGTTGGCCACGGCCGGTCGCTCGCTTGAAATCGGCAGTTCGACCGAGGGCTGCGACTGTTTCCCGAACAGGATCGCTCGATCGGGTGATAGAAGGTAGGTCAAGTCGAGCGGCCGCAGCGGACGGTTGGCCAGCCCGGTGTAATCGCGTCCACCGACCATCGATTCAAACATCATGACCTCCGTCAATCGCTGGAGATCATCGTGCATCGTGACGTTCCAGGGTTCCGATCGGGTCGTGTTTTCGAGCGCCTCACGCCGCGACAACTGCCAGCGAAAATTCTTTTGGCGAAGCGACGACAGGGAAGGGATCGTCTGCCCGGCACGCAAACGCGTCGGCAGGATGTAGGCCCAGTTTCCGTAAACGAGCACACCGTCGAGCAAGTCGATGGCCAGCGGATTGGTGAGCTCGCCGTCGAGCAAATCGCCGCCTCGCTTGCGATAGAGTCCGTCGGTCTGACCTAGCTGCGCCGAGAACGTCCACTGCGTCAAGAATCCTTTGCTTCCCCGAGGCGCGACGGGAAACGTCTCCGGCCCGCCGCCCCAATCGTTTCTCGCGTTATGCGGATCGCGATCGAGAACGATTCGATAGGGTGGCATTTGCCGATTCTCACCGACGATTTGAATGCCGCCAAAGGTCGTTCCCGGGTAGCCAAACGGAGCGGTCAATGGCGGGGCATTTTCGTCGCGAGCGCTCAGCGGCGACGATAGCTTCGGCGCGTACGGGATCCGCATGGCGTGGCGGCTACCGACATGGGCCCAGTGGAATCCTCGCCCGATCGCCGGCGACGAGGTCGCGTCGACGTCGATTATCTCCAAACGATTGATCGTGATGCCAGCGGATTTCGCGGTCGAAGCGGTGCCCGCAGCAGGCGAGGCAACACCCGGACTCATCCCCAAAAAGACGATCAGGCCCGACAGCAAGAGGGCCGACAGCGGGAAAGTGATCCAACCCAACAGCGGTCGACCGAGCCAGCGGTTGACGAGCAGATAATCGATCGGCCCCAGAAACGCGACCAACCCCAACAGCAACAGCGACACGATCGAGAATGCGACCGGGCGGTGGGAGTCGAACCGATCGAGCGCCGAACGCATCTGGCCAGCCAGATCGTCGAACTCGACCGCCGCCGTCGCCCTGGTTTCGCGCCGAGCGGCGGTTTCGGACGCCGGTAGGCGATCGGTCAGCCGAGAGAGGAGCAGCGATCTCTGCGGCCAAACAGCCATGGCCTGCGAATCGAGCGGCACGGCAACGGTCGTCACCAGCCCGAATCCGACAATGCTTTCGATCGCGACCCGCGTCGGCTGGCGGGTCGCCGTTCGACCTTCAATGAGTGTCCGTCCACCCCGAGCATTCAGCTCCGTTCCGATGAGTGTCGGCAGCGGCGACTGGCTCGACGTGAACGTCTCCAGGGCCGAGGGGTCGATGCGCAGCGCCGATGCACCGACCGCAACGGGGAGGGTGCTGGCGAGCCAAGGTGCCTCACGCCGCAATCGATCGAAGTCGTCATCGAGCGACACCACCACTCGGCCACCACTTCGAATCCAATCGGTAACCGCCCTGCCCTGCCGCTGGCTCATCGACGACAAAACGGGGAGTCCCGACGGGCTGATCACCAACAGGTCCACCCCGCTCCAGCCGATCGCGGCATCCGGAAGCTGGTCCGCGTCTTCGATCAGGCTGGCAGCGACGCTCGATCCGCGGTTGAGCAGATCGTTGACGCCGATCTTCTCGATTCCGAGCGAGTCACCCACGATCACGATCCACGGCTTCGACGGTTCGACGGCTGTCGCTGGAAAACGTGCGGATCCGATCGGTTGGCCATCGCGATCGAGCCACTCGATGGGGGCCCCATCGCTACCGGGCACCGCGTAAATCCAGCGGCCGCCAGTGGTCGGGTCGCCAGTGGCCGGATCCGGGCCGAGGTAGCTGACCCGCACGCCGTCGCCGTCGATCGTTTGCATCCCGGCGATCCGACTACCGATCGAATCATCGATCCGAACGCCTGTCCAGTGTCCCACCCGGTAGTGTTCGCAGATGCCCAGTCGAGTCGTCGCTGCGCCCGCCTCGCCGTGCTCGCTCTGAGCAGCCAGCGGCGTGTATCCGGCGAGAGGTCCTTCCAGGACCACCAGCAGGCCGAGGCAGACCCAGGCTACGCGACTCGCTGCGTGAATGAGTCCGTTCACGGCTTTTCTTCGTTGGGGCAGGTGCAAACCAGTCGCTGGCAGCCGGGGCAGCCCTTGCCGTACTTAGCGATCAAAGCCGCCGAGAGATCGATTTCCGCCACATTTGCAATCGTCGCCAACCACGCGATCACGTCGGCGAACTCTTCCGCCAAGTTCTCCCGATCGTTTCCGCGAAGCGCCGACGCGAGCTCGCCGACTTCCTCCATCAGCCACATGAAAGTCCCTTCCACGCCGCGTGCGGCGTCCTTCTCAAAATACATTTCGCGAATGTGCCGCTGCAGGTCCGATAGAGAAAGCTCGGCCGGTTGAGAGGAGGTCATGCGAGGTTGGCGATAGCAGGTGGATAAATGGGACACCGTGATTGTAACGAAGCTGCCATCGACTGGGCGACTGTCGGCCCATTTCTGACACGACTATACTCCGGCTCCGTTGCCGCCTTGATGAATCCGTTATGAATCGTCCGAGCCCCCCTCCCGTGACGTCCGAAGCGTTTCATCACTACCCGTTCTACGCTCCGCGATTTTGGCACGGCATGCGTCCGACGGGGTGGTGGCGGCTGCTACGAGCGGGGCGATTTCGAGTCGACCCTTCGCGGTGGCCGATGGCCGTTGCGGTGACCCTTGCGACTCCCGTCAACACTTTGCTGGCGGTCCTGCAGAAGTTGATTTTTGGTAGACGCTTGAGTCGAACCGAACTTCACAGCCCGCCGATTTTCATCATCGGTCACTGGCGAAGCGGCACGACCCTGCTTCACGAGTTGCTGGTGGTGGACAAACGGCTGAGCAGCCCATCGACCTACCAGTGTTTTGCACCGCACCACTTTTTGGTCAGTGAGTGGTTTTTCCGCAAGTTCGGGAATTGGCTGCTCCCCGATCGTCGGCCGATGGACAACATGGCTGCCGGTTGGGATCGCCCCCAGGAGGATGAGTTCGCGCTGGTCAATCTCGGCTTGCCGTCGCCGTATCGCCGTATCGCTTTTTGCCGTCTGCCGCCTCCCGACCTCGATTATTTCGACACGCAGTCGCTACCGGCTGAGGCGATTGGCGATTGGTCCGCCGGTTTGGAACGTTTCCTGCGCTGCGTCAGCTACCAAACCGAGCGTCCCTTGGTCGTCAAGAGTCCGACGCACACGGGGCGGATCGCGACCCTCGCCGCGGCGTTCCCGGGGGCAAAGTTCATCCACATCACTCGTGATCCCCGCAGCCTCTTTCCGTCGACCGTGCGACTTTGGAAAAGCCTCGACGAGGTTCAGTCGCTGCAGCAATCTCGGGACATCGATTACCAGGGGTACGTGATCGAGTGCTTCCGCCGGATGTACGCTGCATTTCATCGCGATCGCGAATCGATCGACCCCGCGAACTTGATTGAAATCCGCTACGAAGATCTGGTGGCCAATCCTGTCCAGCAGCTCGAAGCGATCTATCGGCAGCTTCATCTGGGAGACTTTGAGTCGGTCCGCGAGACGCTCAGCCAGTGGTCCGCGACGCAGCATCGCGAGTACCAAACCAATCGGCACCAGTTACCCGCCGATCAGGAGGCGCTGATCCGTCAACACTGGGGTGATTATTTTCAGCGTTACGGGTACTGATGTTGTCGACGTCCTTTGTCCCCTCGATGACTCGTATCCAGGGTCCGTTTCATCGCATCGCGACGTGGTGGGTGATCATCCGTACCGCGCTTGAGGAGCGTTTGGCGTACCGTGGCGACTTCGCTCTCGGGACGCTGATGCGGTTCCTGCCGATCATCACGCAGATCTTTCTCTGGTGGGCGGTCTTCACGTCGATCGGCCCGGCGGGACCCGACGTCGGCGTGAGGGACGATTCGGAGGCTCCATCCTTGATCAACCCATCGGGACTTTCCGACGCCAGGATCGGCGGATTCAACTTTCCCGAAATGGTTGCTTACTTTCTGATCACGATGATCGCGCGTGCGTTTTCGAGCATGCCGGGGCTGGCCAGCGGGATTGCGATGCAGATTCGCCAGGGGGAAATCAAACGCTACTTGATCCAGCCGATCGATCTGATCGGGTTCCTCCTGCTGACGCGCGTCGCGCACAAGCTGGCCTACTACGTGGTGGCGACCTTGCCGTTCGCATTGGTGTTCTTTCTCTGCCGCGGGTTTTTTGTCGACGGCTTCCCTCCCCCGCACATCTTCATCGCATTTATCGGGTCGCTCGTGATGGGATTTCTGATCGGATTTTTCCTCGAAGCAGCGATTGGCATGATCGGGTTTTGGTTTCTCGAGGTCAGTTCTCTGCTGTTCATCTTCATGTTGTTCTCGTTCTTTCTATCGGGACATATGTTCCCATTGACCCTGCTACCCGAATCGATCGCGTCGGTGGTCAACGTGTTGCCGCTGAAGTACCT
>JBGTCJ010000128.1:0-3541 GCA_041748895.1 Pirellulaceae bacterium | reverse complement strand
TGATGATCGCTTACTCGACCATCAAGGCTCCGTTCGCGGGTGTCGTGACCGAGCGGACGATCGAACCGGGCGACCTCGTTCGAGAGAAAAGCGAAGTTGGTGCGGGACAGCCGTTGTTCGTCATCAGCCAGGTGGACCGGGTACGCGTTCGCATTCCCGTTCCGGAAGTCGATGCCGCCTACGTCCAGCGCGGTGATGAAGTGACCCTGACCTTTCCGTTCTTTCCCGCCGAGCAGTCGATCACGGGCGTCGTGACTCGCGACTCGGGAAGCCTCGATCCGCGAACGCGTACCCTGCTGGTTGAAGCCGAGATCGACAACTCGCAGGGAAAATTGCTTCCCGGCATGTTTGGCCAAGCGACGATCTCCTTGGGAACCAACGCCGCGGCGAGCACCCTTCCGGCGCGGGCGATACGCTTCAGCGAAACAGGCAATGCATTCGTCTACGTGATCCGAGACGACTCGACAGTCTCGATCGCCAACATCGCCACCGGGATCGACGACGGCCAGATGATCGAGGTGCTCTCGGGTGTTGAGCCCGGCCAAAAGGTCATCGACGCGCACCTCAGGCGGTTCGCCGACGGGGACCCCGTCGAGGTTCTTCGCTAAGCGTCAAGGAGATTCGTCGGACCAAGCGCGGTGCCGACGAATCTCGCGTCACCCGCTCCTTTCGTTTTCAACCGGTTTGCTGGGTTCATGGGTTTGATCAACTTTTCGCTTCGAAATCGATTTGCGGTGTTGGCCGCTGCGATCGCGCTCTGTTTGCTCGGCGCGACTGTGATTCCGCGGATCACGATCGACATTCTCCCCGATTTCAAGGAACCGGTTGTCGTTAGTTTTTTCTCTTACCCGGGTTTGCCGACGCTCGACATGGAGATGTCGGTGACGTCTCGCGTCGAGCGCGCGTTGACCTTGGCCGGCAAGATCGAACACCAGGAGTCTCGAACGGTACCTGGGGCCGCGGTGATCAAGGTCTTTTTCCAGCCAGGTGCGGACGCCAGTTCGGCGATGAACGACATCGTCAATCTCGAAGCGAGCGACATGTTTCACCTGCCACCGGGGATCGAGTGGCCATTCACACTGCGGAGTGAACCGTCGAATTTGCCCGTCGTCTTGGCGGCGATTTCGGGCGAAGGGATGACCGAGTCGCAGCTCTATCAGATCGGCTACTACGCGGTACGAAACAAAATGGGTGGACTCAAGGGAGTCCAGATCCCGCACCCCTTTGGCGGTAAGTTTCGTCAGATGATGGTCTACGTCGATCCCGCTAAGCTGCGCGCCTACCACGTCAGCGCCGCCGACGTGGTCGAGGCGATGCAGAAGTCGAATCTCGTGATGGCCTCCGGTACCGCTCGGATGGCGGGCATCGATTATCAGATCCATTCCCGCAACACCCTACCCGATACCGACGAGATCGGCGCGATCCCGATCACGGTTCGTGACGACCGACCCGTCTTCATACGCGACGTTGCGAAAGTCGTCGACGATGCCGCGATTCAGTACAACATCGTCCGTGTCAACGGTCGTCGCAGCGTTTACTGCCCCCTGCTGCGCGAGCCTGGTGAAAACACGATCGCGGTGGTCGATCGAATTTACGAGGGGATCGGCCGAGAGATCCCCTTGATGAAAGAGCGGGGCGAGATTCCCGAGGAGACCGAGGTGACACTCGTCTCGGACCAATCTCAGTACATTCGCGACGCGATGAGGAACCTACTCAACCAAGTCGCATTGGGCGCGATCCTGGTGGCGCTGGTGGTGCTCGTCTTCCTCCGTCGGTTTCTGCCAACGTTGATCATCGTGTCCACGATCGTGCTTGCCATCTTGATTGGCGGGCTCGGATTCGCGTTCACTGGCCAAACGATCAACGTGATGACGCTCGGCGGAATCGCGCTGGCGATCGGGACGGTCGTCGATGCCAGAATTGTGGTGGTGGAGAACGTGATCCGTCACGCAAGGATGGGCAAATCGCCTCTGGAGGCCGCTCGTGATGGCACGGGGGAGGTTTCCGGCGCGATCCTCGCCGGTACGTTGACTACGCTCGCGGTTTTCCTTCCCGCGGTTTTCTTGACCGGGATGATCCAGTACCTGTTCACTCCGCTGTCGTTGGCGGCGACATTCACGATTGGCGCCTCCTATGTGCTGGCGTTGACTGTCGTCCCCGCTTTTTGTGCGACGTTTGTTCGCGAGCGCGTGCAAGCGGACGCAGTCGAACCGGGCGAACCTGCAGACGGACCGGTCGAACCTCGCGGTGTCTATGGTCGGTTCCTTTCCCAGGCATTGGCGGCACCCGGAGCGGTGGTGCTACTGATCGTTTTGGGCGTCGGGGCGACCTTCCTGCTCTGGCCGAAAATCGGAACCGAGCTCTTCCCCAACGTCGATGCGGGGACGTTTGAGATCCGGCTCAAGGCGCTTCCGGGAACCGAATTGATCGAAACCGAGCGATTGGTTGAGCGGATTGAGGCGACGATCGCGGAGGTAATCCCGCCTGAGGAGATCGAGACGATCATCGCCAATATCGGTCTTCCCGTCGGCAAGGGGGCCGGATTCTCGACAATCCTCAGTTCCAACTCCGGACCCGATACTGCCTACCTGATCGTCAATTTGACGCGAACGGGTCGTCGCACCAGCACCCTGGAATACGTTGACCGATTGCGGACGCGATTGGCGGAGGACTACCCGCTCGAGCAATTCCTTTTCGTCACCGGCGGGATCGTCAACATGGCGCTCAACAAGGGTGTACCCACACCGATCAACGTCCAAGTTTCTGGCAGCACGCTCGAGAAATGTCGCGTCGCCGCCGAGCAAATTGTCGCGGCTGTCGAAGGGATTCCCGGCGCCGTCGACGTTCAGATCGCGCAGTCGCTCGAGTACCCGCAATTCGACGTCCAAGTCGATCGAACGCGCGCCAAATACTTGGGGCTGGACCAAGAAGAGGTTGCCAAGACGATCCTCACGGCGCTCGGTTCGAGCGTTGGGTACTCGCCGACGATCTGGATCGATCCCAAATCGGGCGTCGATTTTTTCATGGGCGTCCAGTACGAATCCAACGAGTTTTCCTCGCTCGATGAGATACGCAACATCCCTTTGTCGTTGGGCACCGCGGATGGTCCGGTCACGATCCCGCTAGCCAACGTCGCGAACGTCAAACGGGTGACCATTCCTGCAGAGATTTCACGGTACAACATCTCCCGAGTCAACGACGTTTATATCAACGTCCACGGTCGCGACCTGGGTTCGGTCGCCCGCGATGTCGAATTGGCGATCGCCGACTTGGAGTTCGAAAGCGGTGTGACGACGACGATCCGTGGTCCGGTCGCCACGATGCGATCGGGGATGAACCTACTCGGATTTGGGTTGGTCGTTGCGGCCGCGCTGGTCTATCTCGTGTTGATGGCCCAATTTCGATCGTTCGTCGATCCACTGATCATCATGCTCGCCGTCCCCCGGGGTTTGGGCGGAGTATTGGTCGTCCTGTATCTCACGGGGACCTACCTGAACATCCAATCATTGATGGGAACATTGATGATGATCGGTGTGGTGGT
>JBGTCJ010000127.1:0-7298 GCA_041748895.1 Pirellulaceae bacterium | reverse complement strand
GAGCGTTCGCGACAACAGCTTGAGGTCACCCCGCGCTGTGGCATCCGCCTCCAAACGCTCAATCGTCTGCCGCATCATCTGGTAGAGATCGCCGTTGTGAACCGTTGTGGTCGCTTCACCAGATACCAACGGCTCATCGGCCGGCTGCGGTCGCTGCAGCTCGTCGTCGCCGATCGCCTCACGTGGTAGTTCAGCGGATGGGTGCGGAAATCTAGGGTCGCTATTCATCGACAACTTGACCGATCCAATCGTGCATCGTGCGGCCCGCATCCGGGCCATTTGAGGGTGGGCATTCTAGGCCAAACGGTCGATGCCGTCATGACACGTGCAACTTTTGACGCTCGGCGGTTACGATTGGCCGCTGATCGCCAAGCAGCCATGGACTTGGGTTTCGCCCTCTCGCTCCCCTCACCCTCAAGAATTGCGAAGACACCTCATGAAGATCACGGTCGTCGGTACGGGAAATGTCGGTGCCGTGCTGGGCCGCCGCTTCGCCGAGTCCGGCCACGAGATAACCTTTGCCAGCCGCACACCGAGCAGCGAAAGGGTTCGCGACTTGATCGCCGACTTGCCGAACGTCACCGCGTCGCCCATTCATCGCTCCGCCGCCCAAGCCGACGTGGTGCTCTACGCCGGACCCTACGAGCACGCTCATGAAATCCTGCAATCGATGGGCGACATGCGACAGGCGGTCCTGATCGATTGCACCAACCCCCTGAACGAATCCTTCGATGGGCTGAGGCTGGGGCACACCGAGTCGGCTGGCGAACGGATCGCGGCTTGGGTGCCGACCGCGAGGGTCGTGAAGGCGTTCAACACGACCAGCGTGGCGACGATGAGCAACCCGCTGTACGGAGACCAGATTGCGACGCAGTTCTACTGCGGCGATGATGCCGAGGCCAAAACGATTGCCGCCGGATTGATCGCGCAATTGCAGATGGAGCCTGTCGATGCGGGCCCGCTTCGCAACGCTCGCTATCTGGAAGCGACCGCAATGCTCTACATCCACTTGGCGATTCGCGGCGGATGGGGCGGGAATTGCGCGCTAAAGATGCTCAAACGCTAGCGACGCACGGTAATGCACAAGGGTCGCTCACACCGGTGGCAGTGCTCACGTCGCCCTGTGAGCACCGCGTTGGTCCGGTCGCTTGCGCTTACGGCTGGTATGGGGGCGTTGGTCCGGTCGCTTGCGCTTACGGCTGGTATGGCGCGTGGCAGTGCTCATGCAGCCCTGCGAGCACCGCGGTACGAGGTCGAATCGCGGCCGGTGGTCGGAAACGCGATCGAGACTGGAGCGAGGGTCTCATCGCTCCGACGCACTTCGCTCGCGTTCAACGAGTCAACGATCGGCGACGGGTTGACGACTGCGGCGGCGTGCCCGAGGACCTCGGGCCAGGCTCGCGGCGACAGCAATTTCGTGAACGCGTGAACGGAGACGGCGGTGGCAATCGACAGCCCGGAGGGGTGCTGCAACGCGGTGCTGAGAGAACGAAGGACTCGGCCCCGGTGCCAGGACGGGCCTTGAACCAACTTATCCGACGCCGCGCGAACCACGCTCTGGTCGGCGAGAACGCATCGCCATCCCGCCTGGCGAAGCAGACTTGACCAAGCGTACTGCGCGGCGATCGCATCGGTCGTTGGGAAGCCGCCCATTGCCGATCGCAGTTCCCCACGTCGCCAGAACGATGCGGTCAAGTAGACCCCTCGAATCGCCGCAGCTTCGCGACGACCGAGCCCATGACGACCACTGGCGATGGGTGTCTGGACATTCGTGAGCGAATCGGCCCAACCCGCTGCGGTGATCAGGTTCGTCGCGGGGTTGACGATCACCGGTGAAACGGTGGCGGCTTCGGCGTGCTCAAACTTTTCCAGCGCTGCAGACACCCAACCTTCCGTGGCGAGCGTGCCGGGACCCAGCAGATGGATGATTCTCCCCGGTACGGCGTCGGTCGCCGCAGCCACGAGAGTTGGCAGGTCACGTGAAGGGGCCGTGACAAACCGAACTTCGTCACCCAGATCGAACGGATCGCTGTAGTTTCCGTCATGAACTACCCAAACATCCGCATCGCTGGGACGATTCTCGAGCACCGAAATCAGCGTGTCTTCAAAATCGCTGTTGTTGCCCAAATGGGGAACGACAATCGATACACGCACGCTAGGATCTCTTCGAGCCACTGGCAAACCCCTTACCTGACCCCCGCTCGGGACGGAATATCCGTTACCGTCGCCACTGCCCTAGCTAGGTTTCGGACGAATCTCGATGGAAGTTTAGGCGATCGGGTTGGGCAACCAGGAAAGGCAAACCCGACCGGGAAAACCGGTGGTAACCCTTGCCCAAGCGTTGCATCTTCCGCAAAGACTTTGTGACAGCGACCAACGCCGCGTGATTCTTCGGGCGTGTAAATTGGGCTCCTTGCACTCCGGTTCGATGCACTCAGGGCGTGCCCGGTCTGCGCGGACCTTGACCCTGCCTGTGGGCAAAAAGAGTTGCAGGAAATAGAAAAGCACGTCGCATCAGAGTGCTATCTTGATGCGACGTGCTTGGAAGGTCGGATACCTGATCTGTTCAGGCGACCGAGTTTGTTTATTCGGGCGACCGAGTCTGGCCGACCCCCGGACGAACGCGTTTGTTAATGTCAGTCTCGAGCACGCCGAACACGGCTTCGTGACGAGCGATCGACATTTGCAGGGCTGCGAGCAATCGTTTGGCTGTGAAAAAGTTGACGATGATCCGCTGCTTGACTTGGATCGGGTCCTTGGGGACTCCGATCGGTTGCGGGTTGAGCCCGAAGTCAACGATCAACTCCTCAGGCGAACCGGTCACGCGGCAAAAGTTCGCATAAGTCGCCAACGCGTTTTCATCGTTGACCTGGACTTGCATCGGCTGCTGCTGCTGTTGGGCTTCGGCAGGCGCGGCTGCCGGAGTGGTGGCAGCAGGAGCATCTGGGGATTTGGTTTCGGACATGATTATCCATTCTCCAATCGAAAGGGGTCTGATCAAAGTGGCAAGTGGCGAAGTTACCTGACTCACTGTTTTGATCGAGGGAAACAAAAAACACGGAACGTTTGACGGCGCGACCGACGGAGGATGAATCCGCTGGCTGAAGCGCGTGGATCATCGGAAATTCGGACGACCGCTCGAGACAATGCGTGACCTAAAGTTCAAAATTGAATGTTTTGGAAACCAGTCGCCAAAGTCGCTGGCCGAGCGACATCGGTTTGACGTGCACCTTTGCTGACCCGCGGTAGCCTGGTCGAAGCGGCAAATCGCTCTGATCCAGTGGAACCCGCGCCTGGTAGGAAACGCTGCGTGGTTTGACCTGTCCCGTCGTGGGATCAATTTCGGTCTGCAAATCGCCTCCCGATTGGCTGGCCATCGACGATGACGCGTTCTTCAATTCAGACTCGGATTTCTCGCTGATGATTCCCGAAAATTTGCTCATTCGATCGGCGTCGAGCTTCATGTCGACGCTCTGGCCAACCTGGACCAATTGGACATCGCCCTGATCAACGACCAGGACGGCCTCGAGTTCCTTCTCGGAGCCGATTTCACAAATCAGATCGTCCGCGGTGAGCAAGGCACCTCGATTGAATTCGTCGAGCGGAGACCCCGACCAGCCTGGTAGTCGACCATCACCGGTGTCCGGTGGTTGTTTGTCGGGCGGTGGCACGACGATCCCATCTCGCTTGGAGCGAACCGTCAGCCTCTCGATCTCTTCGACCGTCTTCGCTTTCATCTTGCGGATCGAGTCGAGCAATTCGAGTTGTGTCTCGAGTTGGGATTTGACCGTCTGATCGGCGCGGGAGCGCAACGAAAGGTTTCTCAATTTCGTCTCCGCGACGCGGTACTCTCCGTCGAGTTCGGCGAGCCGCACATCGAGGTCAAAGTTTCGCAGCAGTGCGAGTTCATCTCCCTCGCGAACGGCTGTCCCGGCTTTGACCGTTCGCACGATCTGACCTGGCGTGCCCGCGTAAACCGCGCCCGCGCGGGCGGGTCGAATCTCAAAGGCGCAGTCCACGTGGTGGGGTAGTGGAATGTAAGCCACTCCCGCGATCACCGCGGCGGTGATCGCCAGCGTCGGCATCAATCGTCCGCGTTTCACTTTCTGAAGCCTCCCGGGTGTGCGAATGAATTTCCACGTCTGCTTGATGGGTTGGGCAATCAGGCCGATCAACCCCGCGAATGCGATCGTACGACCGACGGCTTGAAGCCCGTAGGGTTCAAGCACCTTGGCGATGAACCAACAGATCGAGAACACGACAACCCAGCGGTAAATCACACTGGCAATCGTGAACAGGGCGAACAGCAGCCGATGACGCTGAGGCAAAAACGGATCGTCTTGCAATTCCAACCCGAGGCAGGTTTGTTGAAACCATCTCTTGAGGACCTCGGTGCTCTTCTGACGCAGATTGGGAATCTCCAACCAATCCATCAAAATGTAGTAGCCGTCGAATCGCAGCAACGGGTTGCCGTTGACGAGTATGGTGCTAACTAGATTGAGAAACATCATGTTCAGCGCAAGGTCGTTGAGCAGACCCGGCTGAGAAAAGTACCAGATGTAGGCGGCAAATGAGGCGAGGATCATCTCGATGTAGATCCCGCCGGCACCGATCCAAACGCGTTTCCACTTGTTGGGCAACATCCAAGAATCGGAAACGTTGCAGTAGAGACAGGGCGTGAAGACCAACAACATGAACCCGAGTTCATGGCATTCGCCGCCAAATTTTTTGCAACTCAGCCCGTGACCAAATTCGTGCAGTACTTTGACGATGGCCATCGTCGCGGCGAGGTACAACCATCGATCAGCCGCAAAGAACTGTTGGAACGTGGGAAGCCGGGCGAAAACGGTATCGTACTGCGACCCCAGTAGAATCGCGGCGGATGCGAAAAAGGCGGTGAAAATGACAAGTGCCGGAACGGTAAAGAGCCAGCCGAACCAGGGCAACAACGCGTTCAAGATTCGCTCGGGATCAAACCCACGGAACCGAATCGCGAAAATGTTGGTGAATTTACCGATCACCTCACGACGACGTTTCGTTCGGCCGCGTTCGCGAAGCGCTTTGCCTTGGCCGGGGGCGTTGCTGATCACCAACCCGCTCCGGTGCAGCATGCCGATGAATTGTTGGAGATCGCCAAAGGTGATTTTCTGGGGCGCGAACCGACTCTCAAAGCCGTCCTTGATCTGCTGCAGGCTGACGTGCCCATCGAGCATCCCGAGGATGAAGTACTCTTCGTCGTGAAAGCGAAAATATTGCAGCCCGACGGGTTCCTTCACGACCCAGTAGCCCGTCCCCTGGTAATGGTGACGGCTGGCGGTCAAGTCAGGTCGCTTGCGTACCGTGAGCGGTCGCGACGAACTGCTGATGAGGGATTCGGCAAGCGTGGCCATGAGTCGTGAAAAAGCGAGGTGGCCGGACTACTTCGGCAGAATGGTCATGTCGGCTTCCATACCCGGCTTGATCAGCCAATCGTCGCCGTGCAGACGATTGTCGATATCGACGAACACGCGATAACGATTATTCAAATCGATTTCGCTGCTCACGAAGTCGACCGTTGCGTCGAGTCGAATCGCGTTAGCCGGGTCGGCGCCATGGCGATCGGAATGGGCGAAGATCAAGATTTCGACAGGCGTTCCCCTCGTGACGGCGCCGGGATATTGAAAGGCGTCGACGTCGCCCTCCACCCGTAACTTATCGAGCCGGACGAGTTGCACGACCGGTGAACCGGGCTGGACCCACTCTCCGAGCTGGGCGATTCGGTTTTCGATGTATCCGCCAAACTTGGCCGTGATTTGACGTCGCGAGACTTCGTTCTCGGCCAGCAATCGCTCGGCCCGTTTGGCAACGTACTGAACCTTTGCGACCTTCTGCTGCAGCTCAGCGACCTCGATTCGGAGCGTCGCCCTCTCGGCCTCCAGAATCTTCTTTTCCATTTCCCAGTACGGCGTGGCACCCTCGCGTCGGAGCTCCTTGTAAGCCTCCGCTTCGGCTTTGGCCGAGCGTTCCGTGTTGACCGCGTCACGGTAGTTGACGTCATTGAGCGCGTTGAGTTCGGCTTCCCTCTCCTCGGCCTGTTTGAGGTCCAACATCAACAGCGCACGCGTATCATCGATCACGGCGATCGTGTCACCCGCTCGGACGCTCATCCCCTCGCTCGCATTGAGCTCGGTCAGGATTCCCTCGACCTCGGCGGGCACACGAACATTGTCGATCAATTTGACCATGCAGTTGTCGACCCGCAATTGCCTGCTTGATCCATCGCCGACCCCGCGAGTGGAAACGGGGACGTTCTGAGCCACTGTCGAGAGGCTCATCACGAGCACGATGAGCATGACCAAGTGGATTCGCATGGCACGGTGTCTCGGGAAAAAGTTTGTGAACGGGTTGTGAGTGGCGGAAGTCAGAAGAAAAACTTGCAAAGCCATTCGTAGACCTCGTGAAACAGCACGAATCCGGCGGATCGCTTACCGCACTGGATGTTGGCGATGACTCGGGCGCCGGGGCGCGGATCACGCTGAGCGAGTTGACCGGCATCGGGTATCGCCCGCATTTTCACGACCGATCCGTGTTCCTGATCAGGCTGCGCACGTAACTGAACTTGCTCCCTGGGCAATTGAGCATCCATCGGTGCGTCCGGATCGGTCTCGACGACATACCGAACCGGAAGCGTTGGTTGGTCAACGTCGAGGATCCGCCGATCCAAATGCCCCATCCGTTTGTCGGGCATCTTCAATTCGAGGTGGAACGGCTGGGTCGTGTCGGCGATCTCGATCAAAACCTGGCCAGTCATGATCGGACGGCTTCGCAGCGTCTTCTCAACGTCCCAAGTCACGACCTTGCCCTCGATCGGCGCCGTGATCACCAGCTGCTCCAGGCGAGCTTCCTGAAGCTTGAGTTTTTCACGAAGCGCCTCAAGCCGCACGCGAAACTCAAACTCCTCGCCCTGCAGCTGATTCTTTTCCTGCGGCTCGAGATTTTTCTGGACACTCAACACGCCTCGGACGCGATTGAGCTCAGCCGTCGCCGTTTGTATCTGGCCGATCAGCTCAGTCATTTCGATTTCGAGCTGACGATTGCGAAGCTTGATGATCGGCTGGCCACTGGAGACCGCGGTCCCGTGGTCAACCATCACTTCGATCACTTCGCCATCGATAGGTGCGAACACCTCCCGTTTGATATCGGACTCGAGCGTTCCCTCGGCCATGAGTTGCAGTTCCATCGGCGCGTAGATCAGCGCCAGGATGGCCGCCAAAAGCTCTCCGATGACCGCCAGGGTCTTGGGCAAGGTGCGCGACCGA
>JBGTCJ010000126.1:0-7309 GCA_041748895.1 Pirellulaceae bacterium | reverse complement strand
CAGATCCTCGCGCCATCGTCGTAGAACTGGAAGTAAATCACGATGCCGTGTTCATCCATTCGCGAAAACCAAGACTCCCACTGATCCAGAATTCGCTCATCGACACCCAAAGAGGGTTCGGAGTCAATGAAGGGGTTCTGCGTCGAATCGTCTCCCGCGTCTCCGCCGTGCGATCGAATCGATTGTATGTAGATGCAGTTGCCGCCGTGCTGGATCAATTTCTCGATCAGCTCCATCTGGTCACCGTCCCGCGTGCCATCGGGATTGCGAGAGCCGCGATAGAGGAAGTCCTCTGGGTCACCGGGACCGCAGATAAAGATTGGATCTCCACCACGGCGAATCACCCACCGTCGGTCCTCGGGATCAACGATCAAATGGCCATTATCCGCGGCCCAAGCGCGTGAGTGTTCTGCCCCGATCCATGCGGTCGAGGTCACCAGCGGCATCCAGGCGACACCGATGACCAAGGCGAGGAGCGACCGAATGGGACGCGGGCGTTTACCCATGTACGGGCGTGCAAAGGGGGCCTCGAAGCGAGTGACGCGGTGGCAGGGCATGGAGAATCGCTCCCAAGCAAAAGGGCAGAACGCGGCGCGAAAAGTGTGATCCTGGCTGGAGGGCTCCAGTCTAGCCCAAGGGAATGCTCCCCACCGCTTGTCAGCGTTCTTGCGATCCGCCAAAACTCGGATTGCCCATCCTTTACATTCGCCCCATATTTCCCAGGTCGACCATGGCGACTCCACTATTTCGTCGCTTGCTTTTGACCCCTCGCCCCGTATCGGAGCGCCCGCGCGCTGGTCGAAGGGACCCGCGATGCCGACACCGGCGACGACAATTGCGGCTTGAGTCGCTCGAACAGCGAGTCGTGCTCGCCGCCGCCACGGACCTGCAGGAGATCACTGGCCGCGTATTCGCCGACTTCACCGGCAACGGCTTTGACCCAGGCGAGGAGATCGCCGGCGCGACCATCAACCTGTACCGCGACAATGGCGACGGCGTGTTCAATCCCGCAACCGATACTCTGGTTCGCGGTGTGATCAGCGGAAGCGACGGTCGATACACGATCGATTCGATCACCGAGGGCAACTATTTTGTCCAGCAACCGGCTCAGACCGTTGCGGGGCAAACGCTCAACCAGCGTGTCAGTCCGATCGTCAACGTCACGGCCACCGATGTGCAAGGCCGGTTGTTGACCGTGATCGACTCGTTCAACACGGCGGCTCAGTTGGTTTTTGACGAAACCAATGACGGCGTTGCGGTGACGTCATCGGTTCAGGGCCCGACGTCGGAGATCATCGGCGGCGAACGCGACTTGTTGGTCGAAAAGACGTCGGTCAACGGTCGAGTGCAGATGAGCGTCAACGACCCCCTGCTGCCCGGCTTTCTCAGCTTCGATTCGATTCAGACCGGATCGGGGCGCCGTGTTGTTTCGTGGGACGGCATCGATGGCGACGCGACTCAGATCGACGACACGGGGCTGGGCGGTATTGATTTGACCAGCGGCGGGGAAGCAACCGGTTTGCAGTTGCAGATTGGCGCCGACCGCGGCGACGGCACCGTCACCATTCGGCTCTACAGCGATGACGGGGTCGCAGGAACGGCGACTCGTTTTTCGACCGCGGTGGTTCCCATTCCCGATACAGGAGGCACCGCGGACTCGGCCGAATTTGTACCGTTCACGGCGTTCGAGGCGACCAGCGGTGGTGGGGCCAACTTGATGCAAATCGGGGCGATTGAGTTTGAGATTACTGGCGGAACGAACGTCAATGGCGCCGCGAATTTGATCGGGGCGATTGGGCCCACAGTCGACGTGATTGATTTCGCGAACTTCGATTCGGCCGACCTCAGGTTGACCAAGACCGCGAGCACGCCGACTCCGGGCGTCAACGAGCCTGTATCGTTCACGATCACCGTGTTCAACGAGGGCCCCGATGCGGCGAGCGGTGTGGTCGTGACCGACCTGCTACCGTCGCAGCTGACGTTCACATCGTCGGTACCTTCGCAGGGCAACTACGTCTCGTCGTCTGGCATTTGGACGGTCGGCGAAATTGCCGTGGGAGGATCGGCCTCTTTGGTCATCAACGCCAACGTCGCGATGGCCGGGACGATCACGAACACAGCCGAGATCACGGCGGCGGACCAGTTCGACCCGAACTCGACACCCGGAAACAATGACCCGACCGAGGACGATCAAGCGTCGGTCACGATCACGAGTGAAGCCTTTGCCGACCTTTCACTGACCAAGACCGTTTCGACCGCAACGCCCGGTGTGGGACAGGACGTCAATTTCACATTGACCGTTCGCAACGGCGGCCCCAACGCAGCGACCGGGGTGACCGTTCAAGAACAATTGCCGCCTGGCATGACGTTCGTCTCCGCTACTCCAACCGATGCCTACAACGCGGTAACCGGCGTCTGGACGATCGGTTCCATCGCGGCCGGATCGACAAGCACCTTAACGATCGTTGCCACACCAACTATCCCCGGACCGCTGGTCAACACAGCTGAAGTGCTGACCTCGGATCAACAGGATCCCAATTCGACACCCGGCAATGGTGTCGCCGGTGAGGACGATCAAGCGTCCGTGACGATCAATGCCCAGCAAATCGACCTGTCGCTTGCTCAGAGCGTCGACAACGCGGCGCCCAATCAGGGTGACACGATCGTGTTGACCACCTTGATGGCCAACGCCGGGCCGAGCACGGCGACGGGGATTCAAGTCCGCGCCGCATTGCCATCGGGCTTGACTCTTGTTTCGACGGCACCCAGCGTCGGCACGTACAACAGCGCAAACGGTATCTGGACGGTCCCCAGTCTTGCCGCCGCCGCCAATGCCCAACTGCGAATCACGGCCGTCGTGAACACGTCCAACCCCGTGACGGTCGTAGCCGAAGTGATCGCCGCGGACCAACCCGACGCCACATCGACGCCTGGCAACAACGACCCCAATGAGAACGATCAGGCGAGCGTGACGATCAGGATCCCGTCGGCCGACCTGTCGTTGATCAAGACTGTGGATCGCGCCACGCCCAATGTGGGTGAAACCGTTCGCTACACCGTTGTGGTTACCAACTCGGGTCCGGACACTGCGACGGGAGTCGTCGTCACCGATCCCCTTCCCGCCGGGATGACATTCGAGACTTCGATCCTCACCCAGGGATCTTATCTGCCGACGACTGGCCGCTGGGATGTTGGCACCATCCCCTTCGGCGCGACAGCCAGCCTTCAAGTGCTTGCCCGCGTCGACACCCAAGCGCCAAAAACCAATACCGCGCAGGTGACTGCGGCTGATCAAGCCGATCCCAATAGCACGCCCGGAAACAATGTCCCGACCGAAGATGACCAAGACTCGGTCACGATCACGCCGCAGCAGGTCGATGTCTCATTGACCAAGACAGTCGACATCCCCCGGCCGATCGTGGGTCGCAATGTGATCTTTACCCTGCGAACCGAGAACGCCGGCCCCAACACCGCAACGGGGATTGCGATCCGCGACACGCTACCCGATGGATTGACGTTTCGCGCGGCAACGCCGAGCGCCGGCAGTTACGATCCTGGGACCGGCATTTGGACCGTCCCCTCTCTAGCCGCGGGGGCCGCGGCGACATTGACGGTCGAGGCGACCTATGACGTCGCGCGCGTGCTTACCAACACGGCCGAGGTGATTGCCCTCGACCAGTTCGACATCAACTCGACGCCTGGCAACAACGATCCGGGAGAGAACGATCAGGATTCGGTCACGCTCGTTCCCGCCACGGCCGACCTTTCGCTGATCAAGACCGTTGACAACGCGGCACCGAATCTGGGCCAAGGCGTTGAGTTCACACTGGAGGTTCGTAACAGCGGACCGGACCCTGCCACGGGAGTTCGGGTACGCGACCTGTTGCCCAGTGGGCTGGCATTTGTCAGTTCAGTGGCCACGAGCGGCAGCTACAACGCCACCACGGGCATTTGGGATATCGGTGCGATCGCCAGTGGCGTCACCGCGACGCTTCGTATTTCGGCCTCGACCCAGGCGACGGGTGATCTGGAGAATATCGCCGAGGTGATTGCTGCTGACCAGTTCGATCCCGATAGCACTCCCGGAAACAACGTCCCGGAGGAGGATGACCAGGATTCGGTCATCGTCACACCGCAATTGATTGATCTCTCTTTGGAAAAATCGATTGATCGCGCCGCGCCCAACGTTGGCGAAAATGTGATGTTCACGGTCACGCTCAGAAATGCGGGACCGAGCACCGCGACAGGGATCCAAGTCCGCGACAGGGTTCCCTCCGAAATGACATTCGTGTCTGCGGAGGTTTCGAGCGGAAGCTACAACGCGACCAGCGGAATCTGGACTCCGACGGCTCTCGCCTCTGGTGCCACAGCAATCCTGCGGCTCATCGCCCGGGTTGATGAGCCAGGTGCGGTCGTCAACACGGCTGAGGTGATGGCTGCCGATCAACCCGATATCGACAGCACGCCGGGCAACGGAGTTCCGGGCGAGGATGACATCGCGTCGGTCAGCTTCACGACGCCGGTGGCCGATCTTTCGCTCACCAAGACCGTCGACAACGCCGCTCCCAACCGCGAAGAGGTGATCACGTTCACGATCGTGATCACCAATTCCGGTCCTGACGACGCGACGGGTATTGTGGTCACCGATCGACTTCCGTCAGGTTTCAATTTCGTCTCATCGAGTACGACGCTGGGGACCTTCACATCGACGGCCGGCACCTGGGTCATCGCCGAGTTACCCAATGGGCAATCGGCCACGCTGACGATCGCGGCGCGGCCGACGACGATCGGCCCCAAAACCAATATCGCCGAGGTCACACGAGCCGACCAGTCCGACCCTGACAGCACGCCCGGCAACGGCGATCCCACTGAGGATGATTTCGCCTCGGTGATTGTCACACCGCGGGTGATCGATTTGGCGGTCCGTGGCGAGATCGACAACCTAGCGCCCCTGGTCGGCGACACGGTAAATGTGACCTACACCGTGAACAATGCCGGACCGCAAACCGCCACGGGAGTTGAGCTACTCGCGTTCATCCCTCCCGGCGTCACCTTGATCGGCAACGCACCGACCCAAGGCGACTTTGACCCTGTTACCGGAATCTGGGAACTCGGTTCATTGGCCGCAGGACGAGACGCCTCGATCACGCTCACCTTCACGGTCGATACCGCCGGGATCAAGCAAACCAACCTGCAAGTCTCCGCGGCCGATCAATTCGATTCCGATTCGACGCCCGGCAACAACGACCCGAGCGAAGATGACTTCGCCAGCGTGGTGATCAATGCGCCTCGGCTGCTCGGCAAGCGGCTTTTCCTCGCAAGGTAGCGGGCACGCCGCGCACCGGCGCGACCGCCCGCTGCACGACGGTTCACATCAAGACCATCCGCGTTCACGCCGCCGCGAAATCATCGAGGTAACCCTCGACGATTTGCGTCAGCGATTGGGGGCGGGGAAGTCCGATCGCTTCGCCGCGGCTGGCATCGATCGCCGTAGCCCAGCCGTCGACGATCCCTTGAATCCTTGCGTCGAACGAGTCAACGACCCTGCCGATTGGTAAGTTGCGGCGTTCGGCCACCTCGGCCACCACCTGCTCCGCCATGATCGGCGTGACCTGATGAGCCGGTAAGCCGTACGCACGATCGCTTCCAAGACGTTCCGCAGGTAGCTCGTGCAGGAAAATGAGTGATTCGATCACGGTCCGATACCCGGTCATCGGGTGCCTTTGGTCGCGGCGGACCGGAAGCAGGCAATCGACACCGGCGAGTGGCTCTCGAAACATTCCGCTGGCCCAACTCGACGCCGCGGCATTCGGCTTGCCCGGTCGGATGATGACCGTCGGCAGCCTCGCCGATCGGCCATCGATCATGCGTTTTCGCGAGTAGTCGTTGATCATCAATTCACATATGGACTTGGTCATTCCGTAGGTCGTTCTTGGTAATTGCTTTGACGTATCAAAGAATTGATCCGGCATTTCATCACCGCCAAAGCACGCGATGCTGCTCGCAAAGACAACTCTCGGCGTCCCGCCGGTTGCTCGGGCGGCCTCGAAGACGTTCCGCCCGCCATCGAGGTTGACGCGAATCGCATCGTCGAACCGCTCTTCGCACTCGCCGCTGACCATCGACGCGAGATGAAAGATCGAGACCGCAGCATCCCTGCCGACGGCCGAGAAAACCGCGTCCCGGTCACCGATGTCACAGGCCAGGCGAGTCACCGTCGCACCACCCGCGCTAGCGCCACCAACGCTCGGATCCTTCTCAGGCGTGAGGAACTTTGCATCGAGCAGCACGATCTGGTCGATCTTCTGCTGGTCGCCCGATGGCCCGGTCAGGGTGCCACGACGGAGCAGTTGCTCGCCAAGCAACGATCCGAGAAACCCCCCGCCACCGGTAATGACAACCTTCATGAATCGATAACTCCGACGAATAGGATGACCGCCTCGCGATCGCGGGCGTCGCAGTATAGCAAGCTTCGGGTCGCTGTCCGCGGCGGTCTGCTATACTCTTCGCCGCTTGACTTCGCCAACGCGTGACTTCACCTCCTGTCTGAACGGGTCCCCAGTTTCATGAGCGAATCACTCACCGGTCAGCGGATCGGCTTCGTTGGACTTGGCAACATGGGCGCGCCAATGGCGCGGCACATCCATGCGGCAGGTGCCGAACTGTTCGTTTGGAATCGCAGTCCGGGGCCGCGGGAGGCCGCCGAGGCGATTGGGATCACAGCGATCCCGACTCTGACTGAACTTGCGCGGACCATTGGCGATGGTGTGATTTGCGTCAACGTGACGACGACGGAGGTCGTCGAAGCGCTCGTCTTTGGCGACGAGGGCTTACGTCCGGGGCTGGCCGAGAATGCTTTGATCATCGATTTCGGTACCACGAGTGTCGCGGCGACCAAACGCTTCGCTGATCAGATGTCATGGGTTGATGCGCCGGTATCGGGCGGACAAGTCGGCGCCGAAGCCGGGACCCTTTCGATCATGGTCGGCGGCGACAAGGCGGCGGTCAGCAGGGCATGGCCGATCCTGACCGCGGTGGGAAAACGCGTCGCTCACCTCGGGTCGTCGGGCTCGGGGCAGGTTACCAAGTTGTCCAATCAATTGATCGTCGCGCAAACGATCGATGCGGTCGCCCAGGCGCTACGATTGGCCGAATTGTCGGGTGTGGATCCCGCCGCCGCGAGAGAAGCGATGCTTGGCGGATTTGCCGACAGCCGGATTCTCGATCTGCATGGCGATCGGATGGCGCGGCGCGATTTTGTGGCCGGTGGACGCGCGGCGTTGCAGCTCAAGGATGTTCGTCTGATCTG
>JBGTCJ010000125.1:0-2768 GCA_041748895.1 Pirellulaceae bacterium | reverse complement strand
CGACGGCCATCTGTGGCGCCGGTTTCTCGCTGGAGGAGAAGATTGTTGGTCTTCGCGGTGGCTTCGCTTGTTCTGCTTTCGACACCAGCGATATCCTATTTCGCGCTGGGTTCGCTCGAATGGCGTTATCCGCCGGCCAACGACAGGCCGGCCAGTACGCCCGCGATCGTGATCCTCGGGGGCTACCTGCGACCTCCTGACGCGGCGCAGCCGTGGCCCGAGCTCGGTTACGATTCACTGGCCCGTTGCCTTCGCGGGGTGGAACTCTACCACGCGGGGCCCTCGTGCCCGATTGTCGTCAGCGGTGGAGCGGTCGCGGGTAATGCCGATCTCACGATTGCCGATTCGATGGCCGATTTGCTGATTGCGATGGGCGTTGAACGAGATGACATCTTGATCGAGAATCGTTCGTCGTCGACGCATGAAAATGCGATAAACACCGCCCAGCTACTCCGAGAACTCGGGATCGATCGCGTGGTTCGGGTCACCGATGCGACGCACCTGCTTCGAAGCGAACTTTGCTTCCTTCGTCAGGGGATCGATACCGTTCCACGAGGGACGCGTTACCGAGCCACATCGCTGGCTCGCGGTATCTCGAGCTTCATTCCATCGGCTGGCGCCATCGGCGGGATTGACGACGCGGCACACGAATGGCTCGGGTTGGCGTGGTACTGGGCGCGAGGGTGGATTGGAGAAGGAACAAATAGGCAAGGGCCGCTCGCGACGGCGACGCGCCAAACGGTTGACGACTAAACTATTGGCGTCCATCGATCATGAGCGTTCATCGTCACCTCCCATCGAGCCACACAGCTGGCTTCCTCGACACGATTGTTGTGCCATGCCACGGATCCTACTGACGGCCTTTGAACCCTACGACCGATGGCCTGAGAACAGTAGTTGGCTGACCCTGGTCGAGTTGACGCGATGGTTTCACTGCCAATCGAAGCTTGTCACTCGGCGATATCCCGTGGATCTGCAAATCGTTTCGGAACGTCTGCAAAAAGACTTGATGGAGTCCTTTGAACTCGCGATTCACCTCGGACAAAGCCCTGGATCAACGGCCATCAAGCTCGAAACGACGGGACTCAATTTGCGCACCGACCAATCGCCCATCATCGCGGGAGCCCCTGCCGCCTATCGCACCTCCTTGCCTGTCGAAGCGATCAAACAATCACTTTGGTCCGAGGGGATTCCAGCTGAAGTCTCGAATCATGCGGGGACCTACCTTTGCAACGCAACGCTCTATTTGAGCCAACACTACTCGGCGCTCCATCGGCTGGCAACTCGATCTCTCTTCGTCCACCTTCCACTGACACCACATCAAGTCGCAAACGATCAGAGCACCCTTCCGAGCGCCGATGCGGCGCTGATGGCACGCGGGATCGGTCGAATCATTCAGGCGCTCGAGACCTTCGCGGAAGAAACGGGCCATCCGACTCAGCTCGTGCGATCGATCGACTAATTGGCGACAGGCGGTTTTCGATGACAATGCCTCCAGCGAACGTCTCGTTGCGGCTTACCGCAGGGCTCTCACCGCTGCTTTGCGGAGATGAACGGTCCCAACCAGCTCGGGCCCAGTACCGAATCGTCGATATTCACGCCCGCCTCAATCGAACCACGAGAATTGATGTACGGATGGTCGGGCATTTCGAGCATCGCATTGACATTGAGGTAGCGAACACTGCCATCTTCAAACAGCAGGTTGGCGCCATCGTCTCCATGTCCCCATTTCAAACGAGAGACATCAACGCCATCGGCCGATTGCGCCCCGCCGATCGGCGCATCGCCTAGAATGACAAACGTCGAACGACCTTCGTAGCGCGGCGACACGTATCGATCGCCGTCGACAACGCCAAGGTTGTAGGCGTAATGCCCACCGGCGATCCGCTGAATCGCCTTCAGCCAATCGACGCGGCCGGAGTCCAGCGCCCTGCGAAGGTCCCGACGCGTGATCAAGCGGTGGGGCAACTCGCCGGTCATGCCGGCATAAAGCCCGCGGAGAGAGGACCCGGTGGAATCCGTTCTCAACGCCAGTCGAACAAGATCTTCGCTGGGTAGATCGAGCGCAGGGCACCATCGGTTATCACCTCGATCGAGCAAGCCGCAATCGAATAACCGCACCGCGTACATCCCCGAGAATGCTTCGGGCCCGGCTTCAGCCAACTGCGGCAATTCCCCTTTCCCGTTGAGCAACACGTACTGCGTGATCGCGGTTCCGAGCTGACGAAGGTGATCCTGGCAAGTGATTTTTCTCGCCTCGTACCGGCCCCGCGCGATCGAAGGGATCAATAGCGCGAAGATCGCCGCGGTGGCGGCGGCGACCGCCAAGAGGTCCGCCCACCTAAACGCGAGAGACGACGATCTAGCCGAGGCGGGTCTCAAAGCAGGCAAAACGTCGCAGCCACCGGGAAGCTCCCCGATCTGCGTCATCGTCCTGGAGATCAAATCGGGCGGTGGCTCTTGCACCGGTTCAGAGGCCAACGCGCGATCGAGCGGCCCCAACGATAGTTCACACTGGCGGAGCTGCTCGCGAAGTTCTGGATCCTCTCGCAGGGCCTGCTCAATCTCCCGCATCTCGTGCGGTTCAAGGGCCGAGAGTAAATAGCCGAGCAAATCGTCACGCATTTTGAAGCAACCACTACGACCAGCCGGCGGGATTTAGGATCCACGCCCGATCACAAATTCTAAACCATCCAGTGCGTGGTAGTCGTTACGCGGTTCCAATTGATGTGGTTCAGGTGTCACTTATCTCTCCAGCGCAGCCCCGC
>JBGTCJ010000124.1:0-2686 GCA_041748895.1 Pirellulaceae bacterium | reverse complement strand
AAATCCGCAGCTCGCAGCATTACCCATCTTGGATGGGGGATCGACATGGTCGCGGCGGATGCGGAAGTGATCTCGGAAGCCGAGGCGCAGCAGCTTTCCGGGGAACGCTGGCAAGTGGCTCAGTCTGGCGGTGTGGCTCTGCGAGTTCCCAAATCGGGAACGCTCGATGACCTGATGCGAAAGCACGATTACTTTCTGAATCGGCTCACCGACGAACGTTTCAAGCCGGTGCCGCCGCTACGGGAATTTGCAGTGCGTCGTTACCGTCGTTCGACTGAACCGGAACCGCGACCCTACTGCGTCTTCGCGATTCTGAAACCTGATGCGTCCGGCAATCGGTCGTTCAGCACCGCGCGGCGGACTCGTGATGTGGCGGCGTGGATTCGGCACGCTGTTGCGGAAGTTTGCCAGCCGGCCGGTTGGCCCGACTTCCTCTCTTTCGTACATGGCCACGGCTCCGACGGCCAACCAAATAGGAGCGAGAACTCCTGCCACCGCTTTCAATATCTGCCGTTGCCGACGTTCAACTCGCACCTGCATCGCGTGGAATCGATTCGGCGAGTCATGGTCGTCGCACCGCCGGGATGTCGGGATCGCATCGACTTCATCCGCCGCCGACTGTTGGGTCATGCGCTGAAGTGGCGAGACGAGGAAATCGGCGTGCTAAATGTTCAGCTCGGCAAGGACTGGGTCCGCGATCAATACACGGGCGCGGCAACAACGTGGACCAGCGTCACGCCGGTGATTCTCGATGGCTACGACGACCGAAATGCAGCCAAGACGGAGAAGCTGCTTCGCAAAGCTCTGGCCAACGCGGGCATCACTGCCGAAGTCAAAGAACTCGATTGGCAACCGTTTGGATTCGTCGCTGGCGTGGAACCGGCTCGTGCCTTCGTACGCCCGGAAAAGCTCCACGGAACGATGCTTCATGTACGGTTGCAGTTCAAGCGATCGATTCCAGGCCCGTTAGCACTCGGAGCAGGACGGTACCGCGGGTTTGGGTTGATGGTAATGGATGAGGATTAATTCATGACGCCCAGTGGGAATTAATCGGTATTGCTGTCGGTGACTCGGACACTTGAAGTGGACGTCGATTTCCCCCCCTCAAAATTGCTGTTTCTCAATCTGGTTGAATTAAAGTGGTGTGATCACCCCCGCGGGGTTCGTGCGGCCGGGTTGGCGCGCTGCTCTTCGGACCCGCGCGGGCGTGATCGCTTGCCACGGTGGGCTGACCCCGCCCCGACCGCATTTTGAATTCGTGCGATGCGAAAAATCTACTTGGTTACCTACGACATCTGCGACGACAAACGCCTTCGCAAGGTCTTTCGGACGATGCGGAACTGGGGCGACCACCTGCAGTACTCCGTGTTCGAATGCCAACTCAGCGCGATCGACCTGCTGCGACTCAAGAGCGAACTCAGGGCGATCATCAACAACGCTCACGATCAAATTCTGTTCATCGACCTTGGCCCTGCCGCCGGCCGAGGCGAACGAGTGATCGAGGCGTTGGGCCAGCCCTACACGCGGATCGATAGCCCCTGCCTGATCGTTTAGCCAGGAGCCACCACGCAAATCCGGCATGGATGCGTCTACCGCCTCCGCCATGCAGGAAACACATCTTGATCCAGCCTGTCCCCCGCCCGTCGCAGACTAACACCGACTCGCAGCCTGAGTATCTGCCTGTAAGCCAGGACGGTTACCTGCCAGCGCGGATGATCAACGAGGCCGCCTATTGCGCCCGACTGTTTTATCTGATGCACGTGGAGGGTCAATTCGAGCACAACCGAGACACGACCGAAGGTGCCGACGTTCATCGCCGGGTCGACCAGAAAACCGATCGGCTGAAGACACCGACGTCGACGACAAGGTTCCTGGATTTTGGTGACGCGGCTGAAGCCTCGGATTCCCCAGATGATCCATCGACTCCGTTTGGAAGCGGAGACAATTCGATGAAGCCCGCTGCGCCAGCGACATCGGATTTGCCACCAGCCAACGATGAGCAGAAGGTTCACGCCCGTAGCGTCACGCTTGCGAGCGATTCGCTTCGCGTGGTCGCGAAACTCGATCTGATCGAGGCCCAAGGCGATCGGGCAACCCCGGTGGACTACAAGAAGGGTCGGCCTCGTTACCGCGAAGACGGAACGCTGACCGCATGGAACCCCGAGCGAGTGCAGATTTGCCTGCAGGCGCTGGTTTTGCGTGAGAACGGGTTCGCATGTGACGAAGGGATCTTGTACTTTGCCGAAACCCGTCAACGAGTTCGGATCGCGATCGATGACGAGCTTGTCAAGCTGACGCGGGCAACCGTCGAAAAGGCTCGCCGTTTGGAAACGCTCACCGTGGCGCCACCACCACTCGTTGCCAGCCCGAAGTGTCCACGTTGCTCGTTGGTCGCAATCTGCTTGCCTGACGAAACGAACCGGTGCCGAGCGCGCGACCAGTTGGCGGCCGATTTGCCGGTGGTTCGGTTGCCATCGACGCCACGCGACGACCTTCGGCCGCTGTACCTCAATACCCAGGGTCTTTATGTCGGCAGAAAGTCTGAGGTGCTCGAGATCAAGGAAAATGGCAAAGTCATCCAAGAAGTGCGATTGCGAGAAATCAATCAAGTGAATCTGTTTGGCAACATTCAGGTCACGACGCAGGTGATGCAGAAACTGTGCGAGCTCAATGTGCCGCTGGTGAT
>JBGTCJ010000123.1:0-10127 GCA_041748895.1 Pirellulaceae bacterium | reverse complement strand
TTTGGGTCATCCGTACCTCACGCCCTGCAACACTGACCTCATGCGTGGAGAAATCGACGCGGACAGTTCCAAACTCGGCGCTCGCCAGGGTTGCCGGCAACTGCTTTGGCTTGGCGAGCGATTCGGAAGGCAGCGAGGGGCGATGGATTTGCAGAAGGTTTTTGACGCGACTAAGCAATTCGTCCAGATCAAACGGCTTGGACATGTATTGGTTGGCACCCACGTCAAAGCCTCGCGTCCGGTCCTCGGCAAGCGTTCGAGCCGAGAGCATGAGCACGGGTAGCCGCAGCCCCAGTTCGCGGACCGCCTCGCAAACGGAGTATCCACTCATCCCCGGTAACATCAAATCGAGGATCAACAGTTCGACGGCGTCACCGCTTTTTCCAATCATCCGCAGAGCTGTCGGACCATCCTCGACCAGCGTCACGCGATAGCCTTCGGCTTCGAGGTTGTACTTGATGCCAACGCCAAGGTGTTTCTCGTCCTCGACGACTAAAATGTGCGAACGCATGACGAAGGGCTGCGGATAGATACTTGAAAGGGAGGAAGCCAAAAATATTGCGCCCGGCGACCGAATACGCAACGCTCAATCGGTCGGTAGGGTGACGCGAAATGTGGTGCCGCCGTGAACACCGTCGCTGTCAATCTGGATGGTCCCGCGAAGCGCGCGAGTCACCGTTCGCACAAGGTACAGTCCCAAACCGGTCCCGGGCTTGGATCTCTCGAGCTCATTGCCCAATCGAACAAACCGTCCGAAAATTTTTCGACGCAGATTGGGTGGAATCCCCGGACCGTTGTCGCTCACCGTGACGATCGCCTTGCCGCCGGCGACGGTAGCCGTGACGAAAACTTTGGGCGGCGATCCGCCATATTTCACCGCGTTGTCGATCAGATTGCGAAACAGGATCTCCAGTTCGATCGGGAGGCTTTCGATGGTGATCGCCGAAGCGGTGACCTCCACCGTTTCCGGCGTCACTTGATAGCGCACGCAGGTCGACGCGGCGCAGTGCCGAAGCAGTTCGTCCAGTTCGACCGACTCGGGCGGTGTGTTCCCGAGCCCTCGTTCCATCCTCGCCGCATCGAGCAGGTGGTTGATCAATTGGTCTAGCCGTTCGACGTCGTCCAGCATGAAACGGTGAAAATCGCTTCGCTGTTGGTCGTCGACGTTCCGCCGCGACAACGTCTGCAGGTAGAGTTTTAGCGATGCGATCGGGCTTTTCAACTCGTGCGTCACGCTGTCGATGAAGTTCGATTGGCGGCGGTTGAGGTTAATCGCTTTGACCGTGAGCGTGAGGTAGGCGATCACGCCGGCAAGCACCACGCCCAGGCCGATACTGCCAATGGCCAGGAGGGTGTAATAGACGGGCGCCGAATCCTGGTTGAGCGTCGCGGCGACCACATTGATCGCCACCCATCCGATTGCTAGCGCAACGACCAGCAGGATCATCACGACGCCAAGGGTGATCGGTCCTTTGAGCGATCGGCGTTCAAGCATCGGGGAGCCCCTTGGCGAAGTAGTAATCGGTGGGCAAGTGAAGTGGTCCTGCGGGGGCGGTGTCGACCGTCGAAGGGGAAGGCCTCCGCCGTGCACTCGGCGAGCGACCTGCGAATTTCAAGAGTTCACTGGAAAGTGAATCTGCCTTCCGTTAGCATGAGCAAAACGTGGTTGGCATCGCCTTTGCAAGGGTAGTCGGAGCCGCCACGGATGCCGATGGATTGCGGGCTGGTCGACCGTTAGAATTTAGCAGCGTCGGCGGCGCAGACGAATCCGGATTGAGGCAATCGCGAGAGGAAAGGCGATTTGTGGGTCGGTAGGGCGTGGTGAAGGGTTATCGAGGATCGGTTCACTTGGGCCACGGTTCGCGGTCATGAGTGATGGATTGACTGTCCGCAGGGATTCACACGTGTGGAGCAAAAGACCCGATGAGCGCTGAGACAAGAACGGTTTGCT
Source organism: Pirellulaceae bacterium (assembly GCA_041748895.1). Lineage (GTDB taxonomy): Bacteria > Planctomycetota > Planctomycetia > Pirellulales > Pirellulaceae > UBA6163. Next base: position 8,176 of record JBGTCJ010000123.1, on the reverse strand, counting down.
TTCCCGAACGCGTGATGCGTCAGGTCCGCCTGGACGCTCAACGCGCGATCATCCGCGCCAAATTCTGCCCCGATCGTAGCGAGCTGACAGCGCTTCGCTGCATGGACAATCGGCGCGAGACCGATGATCGCTTCGGTTCGCAGTTGTGGTATTTCGAAGGTACGGCGGTCGACGAGCTGGATCGACGAATGCTGATTTTCGGCGTGGTTGAGTATTCGATCCAGTTTGGATTGAATGAGTGGGTTGAAGACGGCATTTTTGATTCGGCATCGCAGCGGGATCGGTTTCAGAGTGTTTATCACCGAGAGCGTTTGGGACCCTCTTGGCGGCATCCAGGTCATCGTTGGCTTTTGGCGGGATTGATCGCCGTGACGATCTCGATGCTCGGCCTCGTGGTCCATCTGCTCGCCCGTTGATTTGTCCCCACCGTGAGTGACTGGCCCGTTGAGTGATTCAGAGAGTTTGGTCGAACTTCCGGTTCGGGATAGGGTGGGTAGTGGCGCGGCGTGTTCGGTTGCAGCTCCGGCGGTGATCGCGATCGAGGGGCTGATGAAAACCTACCAGGAGGGTTGGTTCGGCGGCCGCGCGATCGAAGCCCTTCGCGGCGTCACTTTGGAAACGAATCCCGGTGAGGTTTTCGGACTCCTTGGGCCAAATGGCGCGGGCAAAACGACCCTGATCAAGATCCTTCTGGGCGTCGTCAGATCGAGCGGTGGGACGGCAAAGATTTTTGGACATCGCGCCGGGTCGGTTGCGGCCCGTCGACGCGTGGGCTATTTGCCCGAAAGCCTTCGCATTGACCGTCATCACACCGCACGTTCGGCGCTAGACTACTACGGTCAGATGAGCGGGCTGGGGCGATCCGAGATAGCCTTGCGGGTCGGCCCGCTACTGGAACTGGTGGGACTATCAGGGCGAGACCGCGAGAGTGTGCGTCGCTTTAGCAAAGGGATGTACCAAAGGTTGGGCCTCGCGCAAGCGCTTTTGCACGACCCGGAACTACTGATTCTCGACGAACCAACCGATGGTCTGGATCCGGTCGGCCGGAGCGAAGTGAGACGTTTGTTGTCGGAACTCAAACAGCGCGGGATCACGATTTTTCTCAACAGTCACATTTTGCAGGAAGTCGAGATGATCTGTGATCGGGTCGCCGTGTTGGCGGCTGGGAAAGTTCGCGGCATCGGTTCGATCGGCGACCTCACTCGCCGACTCGGTGGAGGGCAAGCGGTCATCGAGGCGATGCCTCCGGCGGGCCACTCGATCGATTGGAAGCGAACCCTCGGCGAATCGGGCGGGTTGACCAATCAACACGGGTCACTCGATGTGATCGGATTACCCGACGGTGGCGTGCGTGTGACGTTGGCGACGGACAGCCAGATGGCCGTCGACCTGGCGATCGACCAACTTCGCTCTGCCCAGTGCAGCATCACCAGCGTTCATTCGGGACGACGGTCGCTCGAAGACGTCTTCTTGTCGCTGGTCGGCCCTGATGGCGATGCGTTGGCGGAAGGATCGGTAACCTAGCGATGCGACCCTACCTGGCGGTCATCCGCGACTCCTTTCATGCCGCGTTCGCATCTCGAATCTTGTGGGTTGCGCTGGCATGCATTTACCTGTTCCTGTTGGCGCTCGCTCCCCTCGGATACCGAGAGGTTTTCACCACCACCTTTCGCTGGACCGATTTCTACGACGGGACACGAATGAAGGCCATGCTCGCCCGGGCCATCGACGAACCCGGCCCCGCAACGGCCGTCGGTCAGATTGCCCGAGCGCTCCCCGAGGAATTGAGCCGGAACCTCAGGAGTGTTGCCCGAGGGGAGGAAGTGCGGATCCACCTCGACGTCTTCTCCGAGGCGTTCAACGAATTGTTGGATCGAGAGGATTGGTACGACGAGGCCGCTTGGAAGCCGCTACCCCGATTGCGGGAACTGCGCGAACTCGACGCACTGGACGAGGCGGAGCGTTCAGACGAACTTCGCCGTCGTCAGGCACGGCTGAGGATCGAAGCGGCGCTGCCGGGCGTATTCGAGAATCGCACCTCAAGAAGCATCGCGATGACTTACGCCGGTTTCGATTTCCCCGCCTTTTTTCAAGTCGACAAGGCACAATTCAAATTACTGCTCAATCACATCGCGTTGCGGGTCATCATCGATTGGCTGCTCGGGTTCGTCATGATCTTTCTCGGGATCCTCGTGACCGCTTCGATCATTCCGGACATGCTGCAACCAGGCTCGCTGCATCTTTTGCTCAGCAAGCCCGTTTCTCGTTCCCTGCTGCTGCTCGCGAAATTCGTCGGCGGGTGTGCGTTTGTCTTCGTGTGCGCGTCCCAGTTGATCATTGGAATTTGGTTGATTTCGGGGTTCAGGCTCGACATCTGGAACGCGCGGCTGCTCTGGTGCATCCCGATCTGCGTGTTCCAGTTCGCTGTTTTTTACAGCGTTTCCACGCTCTCGGGTCTGCGGTGGCGTTCTCCCATCCTGGCGATCGGAATCACGAACCTTTTTGGCGCCGCGTGCCTCGTGATCGGAAGCGCGGCAGGCATCTCGGATGCGTTCGTGTCAGACCCCGACCGTGTGATCGGACTGGTGGCAGATGACGACCAATCCGTGATCGCGTCGACGCGAGGCGGAAGGTTACGGTGGCTCGACACGGATGCGGGCGTTTGGGTCGACCTGTTTTCGAAGGAGCAGGCGGGTCGTGACCGTATTCTTTCACCGGTGCAGCTCGCCGATGGACGCGTGGCTACCGGACGTGTGCGTGGCGGTCGCTTCAACCCATTCGGATAGGGCGCGACGCCGCTGCTGACGCTCTCGGCCAATGACCGATGGCGACCGATCACCAATCTTGAACTGCCGATCGGGACCACGCAGTTGGTCACGATGCCCGGCGGAGACCTTTTGGCCATCAACTCCGCCGATTTGATGTGGGCTCCTTCGGCAGGACTCACGATGGAGGGGTTGGGCTTCGAAACCGCGGTGGCAACCACGGATCCAGGGAGTTTTTCGGAGCGCGGGAATGGCGCTTTAGGTGATGGACAGATCGCTGCATCAACCGGACCCGCTTCGCGGCGACTCGGGTCAGGGGGCGGGGCGCCCTGGTTTGACAAATTGGTGAAGATGATGGGTGGGGCGAGCGAAGGCTTTGTTCCGATCTTGCCTGACCGCGAGCCGTTAGGATCACCCCGTTCGATCGCGGTGGACGGACCCGATCGTCTGTTCGTTTACTCCGCCGGTCGGCTTCTGCGGCTGGATCGTCCTGCCGAAGGTACCTCAGGCCGGTGGACGTTGTCGGCCCGATACGAGACGGAATGGACCAGCGCGAACGTTTGGTTGAGGCGGCTAAACGAGCAATTGGTTCTGATTCGCTCGGATGGGCCACCGATGGTCTTTTCGGATGACCTGCAGCGGTTGGCAATCGATCTGAGCGAGGTTTGGGAAGGATCCGGTTTGCAAGCAGACAAAATCCAAGAAGTGATCACCTGCCCGGAGATCGATTCGCTTGTCGCGCTCGACCAAACGGGTCGGATTTGGTCGATCGGATTCGAATCCGATCGTCGTTTGAGGATTGATCGCTCACGGCTGGCACGCGGGGTGGAAGCGCTGCATTGGAATGCGAAGTACCGCCAGCTGTGGGTCGCGCACCGCGTCGATGCGATTCGCGTGATTCAGATGCCATCGGCTAACGCCGCGTCACACCGAATCGTCGCTGACTACCATCCCTCGCCAGGCGCGTGGCGGCTAGTGGACCGATACCTGATCACCCCGCTACGTTACCTCACGCCACAGACGGGCGAGCTCGGCGAAACAATCGCCTCGGTCGTGTCAGGGCAATCGAGCGTATCGATCGCGGTAGAGCGTGAGGGGACGGGCGGGATTCAGCAGTACAACGTTTGGCGACCGGTGATCACGTGCGCCGTGTTCATGGTCGTGATCTTGCTGGTCAGTTGCCTCTACTTCACCCGCGCCGATTTCTAGGTAATCCCGTGCGCCGATGCCAAGAGGACTTGCGACCCCGCGTCGCCCACATTCAGTCGGTTAACAGTCACTTCAATAAGGAATGACCCAAGATGCAGTGGATTTCGGTGCGCGAAGCGAGGGAGCAGGAATCGGTCGGTCAGGGGGCGGAGGTCCGTGGGTGGGTCCGAACGCGGCGAGATTCGAAGTCGGGATTCAGTTTCCTTGAGATCAATGACGGAAGTTGTTTGGGAAACCTGCAAATCGTTGTCCCTGGCGAACTGGAGAATTACGCGAGCGAGGTTCAACATCTGACGACCGGTTGCAGTTTGGTCGTGACCGGTCAGTTGATCGCATCGCCCGCCACCGGCCAGGCGACGGAATTGCATGCCGATTGCGTTCGCGTGATCGGTTGGTGTGATGCCAATGAGTACCCCCTACAAAAGAAAAGGCACTCCTTTGAGAAGCTGCGGGAGTGGTCGCACCTGCGGGGTCGCACCAATACGATCGGTGCGGTGATGAGGGTCCGCGATCAGATTTGCCATTCGATCCATCAATTCTTTCGCCAGCAGCGTTTCCTCTATTTGCACACCCCCATCATCACCGCGAGCGACTGCGAGGGCGCCGGGGAGATGTTTCGTGTGACCACACTCAACCTCGATCAGCTCGCCGCCCAATCCAAACCTCTCGACCCCACGCAAGATTTCTTTCATCGACCAGCGTATCTGACCGTCAGCGGTCAACTCAACGGCGAGTCTTACGCGTGTGCGCTGAGCCGAATCTACACCTTCGGCCCCACGTTTCGAGCCGAAAACAGCAACACCTCGCGGCATCTCGCGGAATTCTGGATGATCGAACCCGAAGCCGCCTTTTTCGATTTGGCTGACAACATGCATTTGGCTGAGGCGTTTCTCAAACGCATCTTCAGCGATTGCATCAACCACTGCGGTGAAGACATGCGGTTCTTTGACGAGCACATCCAGCCGGGTGTCGTTGAACAGTTGCGCCGCGTGGTCGAGACGCCCTTTACCCACATGACCTACACCGAGGCCGTCGAGAAACTCGAACGTTCGGGCGAGAAGTTTGACTATCCGGTGCGGTGGGGGATCGACCTTCAGGCTGAGCACGAGCGATATCTGACGGAGAAGCTCGTCGTCGGCCCGGTGATCCTGTCCGACTATCCCGCCTCGATCAAGCCTTTCTACATGAAGTTGAGTGAGGACCAGAAGACGGTCGCCGCGATGGATGTGTTGGTCCCGGGGGTAGGTGAGATTATCGGTGGCAGCCAGCGTGAGGATCGCCTCGAGACGCTCGTGGCGCGGATGGATTCGTCGGGGCTCAATCGCGATGACTACGCGTGGTACGTCGACCTACGAAAGTTTGGCAGTGTCCCGCACGCCGGGTTCGGACTCGGTCTGGAGCGAGCGGTTCAGTACGTCACGGGGATGACGAACATTCGTGATGTGATCCCTTTTCCTCGTACTCCGGGAAATGCCGATTTCTGACGCGAATCCTAGCCCTCGTTTCCCTCCCCCTAGCGATCGACGTGAAGCGGCACGCAAGTCGATCGAGCGCGACGTGATTCAAACTCCCGTTGTGGGGCGGCTGGCACCCTCACCGACCGGTGCCCAACACCTGGGCAACGCGCGAACCTTTCTGCTTGCCTGGCTCTCGGCCCGGTCGTCGGGAGGTCGTGTCATCCTTCGTATTGAGGACATCGATTCGCCTCGCATCAAAACGTGGGCAACGCAGCAGGCGATCGACGACCTCCGCTGGCTCGGTCTCGATTGGGACGAGGGACCGGATGTCGGAGGCGGCCATGGACCCTACATCCAAACCCGTCGCCACGATTACTATCGCCGCGTGTTGAGCCAGTTGATCGACTCTGGCGATGCCTATCCCTGCACCTGCACGCGGGCAGACATCGAAGCGTCCGCCAGCGCGCCACATGAAGTCTTTGACGGACCGATCTACCCGGGATCCTGCGGCGGCTGGAACGTAGGCGATCCGCTGCCCGAGCCGGGGAGTTTCTGTTGGCGATTTCGGAGTGATCGCATGCCGATGACCCTACACGATCGCGTGCTGGGGACTCGGACGCTAACCCCATCGTCCGCGCTGGGTGACTTTCCCCTGACGCGAAAGAACCTCGAGCCTTCGTACCAGCTGGCGGTCGTCGTCGACGACTTCGAAATGGGCGTGACCGAAGTCGTTCGAGGCGATGATCTGTGGCCGAGCACCTTTCGCCAAAAGCAATTGATCGATCGGTTGGGCTATCGTTGTCCTGAGTACGCTCACGTGCCCTTGGTGACCGGAACGGATGGTCGGCGATTGGCGAAGCGGCATGGCGATACAAGGTTGAGCCAATACCGAGAACAAGGACGATCGCCTTGGGGAATCATCGGCTGGGCGGCCCATACAGCCGGGATCGTGAGCGAAGGGGCGGAGGTTCGCCCGCAGGAATTGGTCGCTTCGTTTCGCTGGGAACGAGTGAGTCGCTCCGTCGTGGTGATCGAAAAGGATTTGACCGGCGACGCAAGCGTTGCGAAGCCATCGTAACGGGAACGCCATCGCGGCCGCCGCACGGCCGCTCATTCTTCTTCGTCGTAAATCGGCGGCGCGGGATCCTCGGGTGCCCGTTTGCGAAGCTTCCTTTGCAAGCTCCTGCGATGGATACCGAGTCGCCTCGCCGCCTCGCTGATATTTCCGCCGCAGTCGGCCAGCACACGGTGAATGTGTTCCCACTCGGTGCGCGCGAGCGAGGGGGCGGGAAATTCGACCACCGATTGCAACGTGCTCGGCGCGTCTCCCCGAATGAACTGACCGAGTATGTCATCGGCGTCGGCAGGTTTGCTTAAAAAATTGACCGCTCCGGCTCGAACCGCATCGATCGAAGCGGGGATACTGCCAAACCCGCTCAACATGATGATTCGCGTCTTCGGTCGAATCTGAAGAAGACGCCCGAGCAACTCAAGGCCACTCTTTCCAGGCATTCGCAGGTCGAGAACGGCCAAGTCGGTTGGCCGTCGCGAAAAAACGTCGACCGCATCGTCATAGCTCGCTGCGGTTTCAACGCGGAACCCGCGTTGCTCGAAAGCGATCGAAAGCCGTTCGCGGAGAATCGCCGTGTCGTCCACGACCAATATGCTATCCGCGCCGACCGCGTGACAATCGTAGACAACCGATTCGCTTGTACCCACCGCAAAAATGCTCGCTAAAAGGTTCGATAGAAAGGAAATCCATTGTACCGATCACGGCGGAGGGTCGGTCCGAAAAGGGAGCAATGAAAGTCCGCTAAGACGCGATCAAGTGGATTCGCCATGGCACGGCAGACTGACAATCGCTTCGGTTCCCTCCCCCGGGGCGCTGCGGAAATTGAGTTTGCCTCCCAGACGAGAGACGACATTTCGCGTCAAGAATAAACCCAATCCCATCCCCCGCCCAGGTTCCTTGGTCGTGAAAAACGGCTCGCCAGCCCGCCCCAATTCGTCCTGGCTCATCCCTCGCCCATGGTCGCGGATGCGAAACTCAACGTGGTCGTCAAGGATTCGGGTTTCGAGCATCACGCGGCCTGCGGCTCCGCCGGCATCCAGTCCGTTGTGAATCAAATTTCGGATCGCTTGAGCGACAGCCTCCTGTGGCAGCCAAAGTGATCGGCGTTCGACGTCCTCAGGACCATCGGTGACGTCGACGCGATCGGGGTCACGAACACCCTCGAGAGCGCAATCGATCAAATCACCCACCGTGGTCTTGGCCCATCGATCCCCCATCGAATCCCCCGCAGCGCCACGCATTCGCCGCAAAATTTGGCGACAGATTTCGAGCTGCTGGTCGATCAATCGAATGTCCTGCTGGACCGATTGTGGTGTATCGCATTCCCGCAGGTGGCGAGCCAACTCTCGAGCGATCACGTCAATGGTCGAAAGGGGCGTGGCAAGTTCATGGGCGGCGCCCGCAGCAAGAGTTGTTAAACCCTCGAGTCGAAGGAAACGCTCATGATCGGCCTTGGTTTCACTCAATTGACGTTCGCTTCGCGTCAATTCGGCCGCCGTTCGCGTAACGAAGTGCGTAACGACGATCGCACAGGTCGCGTAAGCGATGAACAAACCCACGGTATGCAGCGAAAGCCTGCCACTGCGATTGGGCTCCACGAGCCCTGGAACCGGAATCGACATCAGCATCAGCAAACAGCAGCCGAGGATCGCCATCACCGTGAGCACCCACGC
>JBGTCJ010000122.1:0-6185 GCA_041748895.1 Pirellulaceae bacterium | reverse complement strand
AAGAGCACCGAGGACATCGACGACAACCAGCGGGCGCCACTCGGCCGAAGCACCAATGGGCGGTGGTACGAGGGCATCAAGCGAGGGCATCCCGATATCGTCAAACGCGTCCCGACGCCGCCCGGCGGCTTGCCCGGGAGCCAGGGCGCCTTGCTGCTCAAAAGCAAAAACACGGGCATTCCCGGTCGGCCATCGGGAAAAATGCATCAGGATGATTTCGTCTGCAACGTTCAATACCGCTTGAAGCGAACGATCCAGGTTTCGGAAGTACCGAGCGTCACCACTCGCGTCTACCTGCCACCCGTATCGGAATGGGAACAGAGAAGCGGCCCCCACTTCGGCTTTCGGCTCGCCCTAGAAACCACCGCCATGATCGAAAGGGAAATCGGCCCCCTCAAGCTGAAAAGGAAGGAAAAGGGCAATGAGATCTATTGGCCCGGGTTGTTCATCGAGTTTGAGAGCAAAGCACAAACGAAGAAGGATCACGATTACGCCTACCTGCGAGTCAGGGCCAATCCTCGCGGCGGCGAAATCCGCGGCCCACAGATCACGCAGACAGGTTGGTGGACACTCGGCATGTCGGTGACGCCCGATGGCATGGTGCACTACTACGCGGCACCCGGCGTCGACGATCTGACTCCGGATGCCTACATCACCAGCCAGTTTCCGTACGACTATCGCGCCGAACGCTTTCGTACCTTTTTCTACAACGTCTGCAGCGCCGATGACGGCGTCCGATGGAGCACGTCGTTCGTCGTCGACGACCCGAAGGTGTTCGTGCTCCGGCCCCAGGGAGGGAGCCAAATGGCAAACCGACCCGGCGGGACCACAAACCGCTAAAACTGGAAATAGACGAAGGGCGCCGCCTCACGCGGTGACCAGAGCACCAGAGCGGCAACCGCGAATCCGACCAGCCACGGCGTGTACCACCGGTCGCTCCTGAGGGAGAGGATTTCGCGGTAACTGGAAAGCCAGATCAGGTGCTCGGCGACGAGCAACGATAAGGCGATCACCACCGACGGCGGTAGCCACATCAGTCCATGAGCCGGCCACAGTAGCTGCGACCACAGCTCCCGGAGCCCCGACATCGACGGGGCGCGAAACAGGGTCCAACCGGACAGCACGATCGATTGAGTCAACAGCCAGCCCACCATCGCTCGAGTCATGGATAAGCTCGAAAATGGCCAGCTCGGTTGGCCGCCGAGCTCGGAATCCCTTCTTGACCGGCGAGGCCGGGTGGCACACAGCCAGCAACCGTGCCAAATCCCCCAAAGAACGAATGTCCACGCCGCGCCATGCCAAAGGCCGCCGAGCGTCATCGTGATCATCAGGTTGCGGTAAGTGCGGAACGTCCCACCTCGGCTGCCACCCAACGGGATGTAGAGGTAGTCCCGCAACCAAGTCGACAGCGTGATGTGCCATCGTCGCCAGAAGTCGGCCGGTGAGGTTGCCAGATACGGGTGGCGAAAATTATCGGGCAAGGAAATTCCCAACACCCTCGCCGACCCGATGGCGATGTCGGTGTATCCAGAGAAGTCGCCGTAGATCTGACCCGCGTAGGCAATCACGCCCAATGCAACGGTCGGCCAAGCGAATAAACCTGGGGTCGCAAATACCGGGTCCACGACCGTCGCCAACTGGTCCGCGATCAACAGTTTTTTTACGAATCCCCGAAGGATCTGAGTCGAGCCTCGATAGATCGCTGTCCGGTCGGCCGCTCGGAACCGCTGCAACTGCGGTAGAAACTCCGACGCGCGCACGATCGGTCCCGCCACAAGCTGCGGAAAGAAGGCGACGTAAAGCCCAAAGTCAAGCAAGCTGCGGCACGGCCGGATCGTTCCGCGATAGACGTCGATGCTGTAGCTGAGCGTCTGAAACGTGTAGAAGGAGATACCGATCGGCAGGATGATCGACACGGTCTCCGCATGGAGCTCCCATCGCCCCAGGATCGCTTGTGCCGAATCCACAAAGAAATGGAAGTACTTAAAGAACCCGAGGACGCCGAGGTTCCCCACCAGACTCATGGCGAGACACCACCGGCGCTGCCAAGGACGCGTCGCCACTGCGATCCCGAGTGCTAAAACGAAATCCAGTACCGTCGAGAAGACCAACAAGGCGGCGAAGCGGTAATCCCAGTAGCAGTAGAAGTAGTAGCTCGCTACCAGCAGAATCGATTTTCGTGCAGTGGCGGACGCCAAACGAAACGTGCAAAGAAATACAAAAAACAGGAATAGTGGATACTCCAACTGAGCAAAGTTCATATCGCTCGCCCACTAACGTTCCGGGTCGATCGATCGAAGCTGGACGCCGCTCAAGACGTTCACGATCAATTGCGCCAACACGCGATTGCCATGCTCGTTCAGGTGCCCATACCCGGGAAGGCCGTTGTGGAACCCTCGGGCGAGCATCCGCTGCGACGTCCAAAGATCGATGAATGCCTCGCGAGCATCGACCAGCGCCAGCCGCTCGTCCGCGGCAAGATCGAGGTTTCTTGAAAACGCTGCGAAACTCTCGTCGTCCCGATCCAGATCGCTGTATCCGCCCAAAATTCTTGGCACCGCCGGGGCATAGACCATCAACAGCTTGGAGTCGACCTCATCGGTCAGTTCGCGAAGGCGGCCGATGAGCGTTCCGGCAACCCCTTCGACTCCTTCCACGCTGGTTTCCGGCACATCGTGATCACCGTGGTGCGACACCTGTCGCGGGCCCATGCCAAATTGAAGCCGCCGCCACTGACCGGTCTGGCTGACCAAGAAGGTTCGGCGGGCGGCGCGGACCAACGTCTCCGCGCGGACCGCTGCGAGGTTACGAACCCAGGGGGGCGAAGGTTTCCGCGATGAACTCTCCTCGATCGGCTGTTCGAAGTCCGCGAGAGCCTGGAGATCGCTCCACTGAGTGATCACCCACACGTGCCACTTCGCGTCCCACTTCCTCTGAACTGCGGGCATCAGGCGGCTCCAATCTTTGGCGTCGGTTCCTGATCGCCCCAGCGAAAGGAATCGGGTCGCGCGGCCGGATTGGTAGGCCACTCCCGCAGACCCCGAAGGGCGTGCCAAGCCCTCCGCCTGAGCCACCAATTTGCGATCATCGGGTACGCAAAATCCCTCGACCTGTGAATCGCCCCAAAGCACGATCACGTCCTCGCCGGGAAGGATGGTCAGCGGCTCGCAACCCGCGAGCCCATTCGATCCGATTCGGGTCAGCCCCCAACCCTCACTGGTCCAGCGGACCGTCATGCCGGGATGCAGTGTGACCGTTTGCAGGTCGTCGTCGAACGATCGCACAAGGATCGAGTCGAAAAGGAGCGGCCCCAGCGCCCACAGAACCGCCCAACTGCCTAGCAGGCCAATCAGCCAATTCCGCAACGTCGGACTCATGGCCGCGATTCGACGCGAGCGACGAACGCTTCGAAGTCATCGCGGGTGTCGACCCCCGCGGCTGACGTTTCCACTCGGCCAACAATAATCCGATGCCCCGCAGCCAAAGCGCGAAGCTGTTCAAGCTTCTCAGCCTGTTCCAATTCACCCGGCGGTTGCTCGACGAACCACCTCAGGAAATCTCGTCGATACGCGTAGAGCCCGACGTGATGCCAGAACAGTGGGGGCTCTCGATCGAGCCACGCTTGATCCAAGCCGTCACGGATGAAAGGGATCGGGGCCCGAGAAAAGTAGAGTGCCTGGCGATCGCCGCCGACGACAACCTTGACACAGTTCGGGTTGGCCAGCACCGCCGCGTCCCGGATCGGTTTGGCGACCGTCGCCATCGATGCGTCGGGGCACGTCCGCATCAACTCAGCCACCACGTCGATCGCCGCGGGGTCGATCTCCGGCTCATCACCCTGCACGTTGATAAACAAATCGATCTCACCGTATCGACGAGCCACCTCAGCGATCCGATCGGTTCCGCTCTGACAATCACGGCTCGTCATGATCGCGGTCCCACCGAATGATTCGACCTCGGCTTGTAGACGTTGATCGTCAACGGCAACCACCAACCCACCACCAGGTCCCGCTCGATCGATGCACCTAGCGCGCGACGCCGAATGATGCGTGTGCGCGAGCACCGACATACCACCGGCTCGAAGCAATAACTTTTCGGGCAAACGCGACGACGCGAGTCGCGCGGGAATCACAATGAGCGAACGCATCAGACGGGCATCAAACGCTTCTGAAACCGGTCGAATAGGTAATGACTGTCGTGGGGGCCCGATGCGGCCTCCGGGTGATACTGCACGGCAAAGGCATCGACGCCACGATGGCGAATTCCCGCGATGGTGTCGTCGTTGAGATTGCGGTGCGTAACCTCGAGGCAATCCGGAAGCGAATCGTCTTCGACGGCGAACCCGTGGTTCTGCGTCGTGATCTCAACCTTTCCCGTCTCCAAATCGAGCACCGGTTGATTCACGCCGCGATGACCGAACTTCAGTTTGAAGGTCTTCGCACCGCACGCGAGCGATAGAAGTTGGTGTCCCAAGCAAATCCCGAACACCGGCGTCCTGCCGAGCAACGCGGCAATCGTTCGATGGGCGTACTGGAGCGGCTCGGGATCACCGGGGCCATTGGAAAGGAAGACGCCGTCGGGCTGCATGCCCAGGATTTCGTCGGCCGTCGTGCTTCCGGGCACGACCGTGACCCGATTGCCACGCGAATGGAAGTGACGAGCGATGTTCCACTTCATCCCAAAGTCCATGCAGATGACATGGGGTCGCTGCGATGCCGAGCTGGTGACATGGCTCTCAACCTCGGTCCAATGATCGAGCGATTCTTGCCACTCAACGACTTCCGAAGGCATGACCTCGCGAACCAAATCGCGGCCGACCAATCCCGGTGAAGCTTTGGCTTTAGCGACCAGCGACGCGTCACTAGCGTCTTCGGTCGAAAGAACGCCACGAAGTGCTCCGCTGCTTCGAATCCGTCGCACGAGCGCCCGCGTGTCGATGTCCGAAATCGCGACGACGCCATGTTGGACGAGAAAGTCTTGGAGAGATTGATCGCTACGGAAATTACTCGCCAAACGGCTCGCTTCACGAACGACGAACCCTGATAGGGCGGGGCGCAGGTGCTCGCTGTCGCCACGATGGGTCCCGTAGTTGCCAATGTGCGGGTACGTCATCGCCACGATTTGACCCCGATAACTCGGGTCGGTGAGGATCTCCTGGTACCCGGTCATCGCGGTATTGAAGCAGACTTCACCGCTGACCTCGCCCGATGCGCCAAATCCGATGCCCCGATAGACGCTGCCGTCTTCGAGTGCGAGTGCTGCAGCGTTCTGAGTCATCAGAAATCGAGTACCTGATCAAGTGCCTGGGGTCGGGGAAAGATCAATGACGCGTCAACAGGAAGTTAAGGCGGCTGAGGCAATCGGGCAAGGGTCCCCCATGGCGAGCGCACCACCGAAATCTCAGGGGCTCAAGCACGACGGGCCGCCACACGGGCCAACGTCTGGGGCACCCAAATTCATGCGAATTTCGCATTGACCGGAAAACCCGCTCATCTTAAACTTACGTAGTGCTTGAGCAAGGCTCAAGCAAAAGCCAAGCTGGGACCGTCCCGGTGAGGCCGTTCAAACCACCCCTTTCACAAAAGTGAAGACCAAACATGCCCTATTTAATGGCCAACCTCGATGACCCCGCCGATTGCCGCCGAGCGATCGGTGAGCTCAAACGAACGATCCAGTGCTGGAAGCAACAACGCGCCGCGGGTGCGGCCGTGGCCGAGAAGACTGCCGAGTCGACCCTTCCGGCCGGACAGCCGCATCGCTCGTGCAAACCGAATCAAGAGGAATCGTTTGAAGACATCGCCAACTTGCCGCTTCCGCAGAAGCTGCGGCGGATTTCCCACCGCGGCGTATTCCAGCACCTGAAGCGGATCGCGGCTGAGGTTACCGAACCGATGTCGCTACCAGAACTCGATCGGCAACTCGGCTTTCACGCCAACAAGATGCGCTCGCTCAAGGCGATCATGGCGAAACTGGAGCGAAGATGGGCGCTGCGTTTCCTCGTTCCCGCACCCGATGGCGGTCTGGATGAAAACGGCAATCCGCGTTACATCATGCCGCAGCGGATTCGAAATCAAATCCTTCGAATTAGCGTAATCGCTTAGTCGTTCGCACCCGGCACGGGCGGCACCTCGATCGGTGGCGCGGCGGGTGTTGCAGCAGGCGGTGTGGCAGCAGGTGGCATGCCA
>JBGTCJ010000121.1:0-4817 GCA_041748895.1 Pirellulaceae bacterium | reverse complement strand
ATCGATCGCAGCGTTTGATCGGCGGCGCCCTCATCGAGGGTGCCGCCCTGATCGATCCAGGTTGTGATCAGCGCGATGGCTTCCTCGCTGAGCGGTGGACGGCCACCGGCCGGCATTCGGTCGCCCCCTTCGCCCCGCAGTCGCTGCACGATCAGGCTAGATGCTCCCTGGCCGGACTCGAAGAGCTCGCCACTGTCGCCTCCGCGAATCAATTGGGCGAACGTGTTCATCTGCAATCCACCTCGGGCCTGCATCGCATCAACGTGACAGCCCTTGCAATTCTCGAGCAGGATCGGCGCGATGTCTCGCGCGAAGCTCGGTTTCGCGGCCTCATCGGCGCGGTTAGTCTGCGGGGGTGGCGCCGCGGCCTTCGGAGCCGATGGGCGATCAGGACGGTTGAATGGGCGGAGCGGAATTCCCTCAAGCTCGAGCAGGGCGCGAGCGTTGATGATCCGGTTGAACACTGGCTCCACCGCGTCGAAACTCTCCGCATCTCCCGACTCGATGAGTTTCTCGATCCGCAGCATCGCCGACTCGATCCGCTCGCCGGATTCGACGAAGGCTCCCTCCTGAAACTTCACTCCGGCCTCGCGCACGAGAGTCGCGATCTCGCCGACCGCACGTTGCTGTGCGGCGGTCAACTCAGCAAAGCACGGGGCGTCGATGAGGGTCCAAGCGGCGGCGAGCGTGAACAGCACCCGGCGGATGAACACGCTCAACAAGGGCTCCGGATGCTCAGAGCCTCGACGAAACGGGGTCTGACCCTTTGGGGGTGACTCGATTTTGTTGGCTTTTGGGCCACGCCGGAGAGGGTCAGACCCCATTTCTTCTAGGCTCTCAGTCATGACCCTTGCGCTCGCGACAAAGAATTTGGCTATCCAGACAACGCACTGGCACGCCTGGCTGAACCCTCAAAGCGGGTCTATTTCGGATATCCATGCGGGTGCTGCCGGTGCCAGTCCCACGCCGTTTGAACGATTTGCCTGACGTCGGTGAAGCGAGGGGTCCAGCCGAGCTCCGCAGCCGCCCGCCGGGCGTCGGCGACCAATTCCGGTGGGTCTCCAGCCCGCCTCTGGCCGATCACTTCGGGGATCGGGTGACCGGTCACCTCACGACAGGCCGCAACGATTTCACGGACACTCGTTCCCCGACCGGTTCCGAGATTGAGGCAGAGACCCTTCCCCGGCTGAAGCCTCTCGAGCGCCTTGAGGTGAGCGTCGGCAAGGTCGCAGACGTGAATGTAATCGCGAACGCAGGTGCCATCGGGTGTGGGGTAGTCGTCGCCATAGATCGTGATCCGATCTCGCGTGCCCAGCGCCACCTGCAGCACGATCGGAATGATGTGGCTCTCGGGATCGTGGTCTTCGCCCAGCGTGCCGCTGGGGTCCGCACCGGCGGCGTTGAAGTATCGCAGCGCCGCGTAAGCCAATCCGTATGCGGCCGCGTAGTCGGCTAACGCCTGCTCGATCACGAGTTTGGTAAAGCCGTAGGGGTTGATGGGCTTTTGGGGAGTCGTCTCAGGGATCGGAATCGTATCGGGTTCGCCATAAGTCGCGGTCGTGCTGCTGAACACGATCTTCTTGACCTCGGCCTCCCGCATCGCATCGAGCAGTTCGAGCGCCGCGATCACGTTGTTGCGATAGTAAAGCGACGGGTCGTTAACCGATTCATTGACGAGCGCGAAAGCCGCGAAGTGCATGACCGCATCGATTCGCTTCTCACGAAGCGTCGCGGTGAGCCGTGGACGATCGGCGACCTCACCTTCGATCAGCCGCCCCGCAGGTACCGCGGCGCGGTGGCCTCTGGAGAGGTTGTCATAGACCCAAACATCGTGCCCGGCTTCGCCAAGCAATTTGACGGCGTGTGAGCCGATGTAACCGGCGCCTCCTACGACCAAAACGTTCATGAAGCCAACTCGTCTCTGTGGCGGAATCGGACGCCGGAAACCGCACGAGCGATGGCCATCGTCCGTTGCAAAAGGCATGACCGAACCGTTCGGAACAGCCCTCGTGCAACACCATCGGCGTTGTCGATGGTACACGACGCCGCATTGTAGTTCGGCGTGGCTCTCCCGTCGCCGTGCGCTAGGGATGGTGCGATGCCGATCGGGCGACGTCGCGGTCTGATGTTGATCGTTCCTGCAGGACCCGCCGATGGCCAATCGCCCAACCAAACTTCAGAAGCTTCGTGGCGATGGCCCACCGCTGGCTCCCACGCGCGGTAGCCACACGCTTCTCGAAGACTTCATCGCGTACCTCCGTGGCGAATGCCACCTGGCGATCAATAGCATCGCCGCCTACCGACGCGATTTGAATCGATTCCTCACCTGGACCGACAGTCGGCCGCTCGGAACCCTCGAGGTCGGTGACCTCGCCGACTACGTTGCCACCCTGCACGATGCCCAGCTCGCCCCCTCGTCGATCGCCCGGGGGGTCGTTGCGATTCGGACTTTTTACAAATTCCTGCAGCTCGAAGGGGTTGTGACGGCTAACCCGGCCGAATTGCTCGCGACCCAGAAAATGTGGGAACGAGTCCCGAAGGTGTTGACGACTCGCCAGGTCGACGCCCTGCTTGCCGCCCCACGCCGCAGCGACAAGTACTGGATTCGAGATCGCGCGATGCTCGAAGTGCTCTACGCAACCGGATGCCGGGTCTCCGAAGTTTGCCACCTGCGGGTTCGCGATCTCTCTTTGGCCGAGCGACACTTGCGCTGCGAAGGGAAAGGGGGCAAGCAGCGACTGGTTCCCATCGGCACGCGGGCGATCGAGTCGATCGGCGTCTACACCGATACGCTGCGTGGGGAACTCGCCGCCAAAGCCACCCATCCGCCCGAAGAGTTGTTCCTCTCGCGAAGCGGACAGGCCATGGACCGGATCATGCTGTGGCGGCTACTCAAACGCTACGCCCGTCGTGTGGGGATCGCCGCGGAGATCAGCCCACACGCGCTGCGGCACAGCTTCGCGACGCACCTCTTGGCGGGTGGGGCCGACCTGCGACACGTTCAGGAGATGCTCGGGCACGCGAGCATCCAAACGACGCAGATCTACACCCATGTCGAACATTCGCGACTGCGAAAAGTTCACCGCCAATTCCACCCGCGTGCCTGATTCACCGCCTGCACCAGCGGCAGGCGTGTGGCTGATCAAACATCGCGGCATCGAACCGAAACGGCAGAGAGATCGCGTCGACCCGATCGACGCACCGGGGTTAAAAGTCTCCCCGGATCGTTTCTCTCGAGGCCCGCGTCCCCAGTGCGCCCCAAAGCCCGTACTGGCTCTGGGCTCCGGGTATCGAGGGAGCGACGCTGCTTGCTCCCGCAATGCCGACGTAAATCGTTTGTGCCCGGCTGTTGCCGGCCTCGATAGAGTCCGTGATGAATCGGACCGCGCCGTCGGCCATCGCGACATGAACGCCGCCCTGATGCCGACTGCTAGGCGGGATGGTTCCCGGCGCGTTGGCACCCGTTCCCCATTGACACTGCTCTCGGTTGGGCGGAAGGATCGTGTTGAAGCCTGTGAAGGTAAGGACGGCGCAAGCCCACTTGTATCCGCGTCCGGCTTGGACACCCACTCTCGGTGTGCTGGGCAACCAGAACGTCGGCCGGAGCGGGTCGATCAAGCCGTTGTCCTGGCAGTAGCTCGGGTTGTCGGCGACCGCCACGTTGATCGTCGGGTTGGGAGCAAAGGGGATCGTTCGTATATCCCCGTCGCCCAAGTCGGTCGCGATCTCACCACACATGATGGTGTTGGTCGTTCCATCGAGGATGTCACGGAACCTCGTGGTCATGCTGGCGACGAAAACGCCGCGACAGCTATCGCGAGTGCGTTGCGCTCGATTGGCGTTCTGGACCCACTGACCTTGCATAGCATTCCAGGTGATTGGCCCGGCATTGGTAAAATGCATCTGATCGCCGAGGCAAGCTGCGTAGTTCGTTCGCCCCTGAGCCGGCAAGCCCGTTCCCGGGTCGCTGGGGCAGCGGAAAGTAGCCACTTCGGTGAGGAAGGGCGGGTACGGGTTTGCGGGTACCAAGCCTCGGTTCGGATTGGGACCCATCGATTGAAAGGCACCCCCGACTTGATTGATCAGCGGATTGCTGAGCTGCTCCCACAGCGCCTGCTGCTCGACAAACGGCAGAATCCCCGGCAAAAAGCTGAGCAACATACCGTTGGTGCCGTCGGGAACGGGGGAGGGAACTGTCGAGCTGCCTTGGTTCGGCTGAAGGTATCGCGTTCCCCCAAAGTGCATGGGCAATTGGTTGTAGGCGGCGTGATAATTGTGAAGCCCGAGTCCCAGTTGCTTCATGTTGTTTCCACAGCTCATTCGTCGCGCGGCCTCCCGCGCCGCCTGCACCGCAGGCAACAACAATCCAACCATGACCCCGATGATGGCGATCACGACGAGCAGTTCAACCAAAGTGAACCCCGCTCGCTCGCTCGCGTGACCTTCGCGCCCGCCAGAGTGGCTTTGACGCCCGCCAGAATGACCTTGACGCCCGCTCGGATGAACTCGGCAATGTCCCGTGACCATGCTTTTGCCCTCGCGTTTAGAAGAAAAGAAGTACGGCGACTGTGCGTCCGTCGAACCCTCATGCTAACGGCTTGTCGACGCAAGCCCAGGTTTTTTTCCGAGAAAAGTTGGATTTATCGATTTTCCAGAGAAACTTTATTTTTTGATTCGGGTTTCCCGCGACCCAGCAAAATGGCGAGTATGTGGCTTCCGAGCGTTGAGACGGGAGGATTCGGGAATCGGCACCGACCGCTCCCATGCCCCAGTCGTGGTGATCCTCCGCAGCCGTGGGATCAAAAAAAATCCCCGTG
>JBGTCJ010000120.1:0-2868 GCA_041748895.1 Pirellulaceae bacterium | reverse complement strand
GCTCATAAAGCCCGATCGCAAACAGTTGCATGATCTCCCGAGCAAAGTTTTCGTCAGGGAATCGACCGATCGCGAGGTTACCCTTTCGGTTGCGAAGGTGGCTCAACCAGACACCCATTACCGGATGGTAGGTCACGTCCTGCAGGACGTCTCGATACGTTCGGTCGGTATTTTTAAGCAGCATGTCGTAGTAGCTGCTGAGTCCGAACCAGTGAGGGTTGCCAGGAACCCCTGCGACGGGTGAAGTCCCTCGAGGATTGTTGTTAAAATTAGCGCCCGCTTCCCCGACCACGCAGATTTGGATCAGCGCCCATGCGAGACGCTGGCGAAGCTGGTCGGGACCGGCGATCGCTTGTCGCCACCAAGTGTTGTACCGGTAGCGGGTAATGAACACCGATGGTTGGTCTTGCAGGTATCCGTCCGCGTTGATCATCTCTTGAATCTTCGGCAGGTGGTAGCCGATCGGGATTTGACCCGTGTCGAACTGGCGATCGATCCACTCCAAAGCTGCCTGGTTGACTCCGATCTGAAGCATCCTCGCGGTTAACGCATCGACCTCCTCCGGTTTAGCACCGAATGTGGCGCGATCCAAGAACTGGCTCGCGCGAATCCGCGTCATCAGCTGATTCATTTCAGAAACGCTTGCGACCTCAAACGTTCCCGCTTTGGCCGATGCTAGGCACGGAACCGACGCACAGGCGAGCACCAACGCTGACAAAACTTCACCGCGTGTCCACCGTCGCATCGTAAACGTCTCCCAAGAAATAGTGGGCCCACGCATCAGGTTTTCGCGACGCGGCGAGAACAGAACGTCCTCCCCGCCGCCCAAACGATTTGCACTGGGAAAGAAAAGAAGACCGAAAAGGGAATGCCGCGTCGGGAGAGGTGACTCGACGGCCGTCAACACACCTCTTACCAGCAGCTCACACTAGCGATGGCAAGTGCGCTAGTCAACAAATAAGTCGCACGACCGTTAAAATATGTCGGCTGGAAGCAACGCCCCCTGTTGGAGGGCATGGCGGTCGTCAGGTATTCAACCTTTCCTCGACGCTGCGGACACCGTCGCTGCCGTAGCAAATGAGACTCGCCCTTTCAAAGTCAGCGATCGCTGTGAGCTTGACACTTCGGGGACCGTGCAGACAGTAATAGACACCGCACGGTCGGCCTGATTTGACGACCGTTCGCTCCGTAATCGGAAATTGCCCGATCTCTAGCATTCCCAATTCGCAAAGCTTCTCCTGGACCAAGCGGCGAAGCGTGAGCAGATCGATCCCAGTGGGAAAAACGCCAAGCATGATGTGTTTTGTAGTCTCCTGGGGAACAGAAACAGGGAGCCGCCTGAGTGGCACCGTGACGGATGCGTGCGAGATCCACACGACATCCGATGCCATGGCAGAGCTGCCACGACAACCCGACACGCCGAAGTATCGGGCGACGGGTTAGCGCTCGATCAATCACGAAAAAGGATTCAAGCCAGCTGGTCTAGCGTCGCTTCCCATCGTGCGGATCGAGACGATCACGGCAACTTTACCCTTCCGCCTGCCGCTAGAAATTGCCTAGCCGTTGCCAATTATCTTCGGTGACCGAATTTCAGTGGTGAATGCCACGACGGCGGTCGGGTTGGGTGACTCGCCCCAGGATGTCCTGAATGATCACTTGCTCGAGCGATGTATCTCGGCCCAACGGGATCCAGCCAAGCGTGCGCGGTGTATCGTCAACACTATCGTCCGTTCTCACGATCGTGTTTTCGCGTTTTGCCATCCCCGCGCCCTCGGTGGCAAATTGGCTCCGGTCGGTGTCCTCCAATTCCTTCTGGACGATCACTTCCAACTCATACCCCGCGCCGATCGGACGAACCCACACGATCGCTCGCCGGCGAATCGATTGAAACGTGCTTTGCAGCCGCTCGAAGCCTCCGGTACTGTCCTTCCGCCAAGGCTCCGCCATCGTAGCGCCTATCCGATAAGACGTTTCCAGGCGTCCCTCGAGGATCACATCGCCGCGGTTCTGCACCGGTTGTTCCGTGCGAATCCGGAAAAAATCATCGACGACGTCGACGACCTGCAGCCAAACGAATTGGTCATCAGCCGGAGGCAACTGGATCGGATTGGGAACGAACCGCGCCGGAGGGTCAGTACGAAACCGGTAGAGCAGCGAGCCGCACCCCAGCGTGGCCAGTATCACTGGAAACAGGGCCATCGATGAGGAACGCAACAAACGGCTGGAGCGACTTCTGATAAACAACACACATGTACCCGTCGACGGCGTGGCGCAGCGCTGTCGAGAGCATCGCATTTTGCGAGATCACGTCGCAAGGTGGTTTCTGGTCAGCGTCACGCGCCGCTAGCTAGGCGCCGAGCCACCGCGCCTCGCGCCCGCTCACTCTTTGGTCAGCGCCGCGAAGTCTCCCGCGACAGCCATCACCAAACGCTCGGGATCGATGTACTTGGCGACCGCTTGATTCACTTCCGCGACTGAGAGTTTTGCGACTCTAGCCTCGTGTTCAGCGGTGAACGCGAGCGTTCGTCGATGATACAACGTTGCCAATAGGTCGTTGGCCAAACGGCTGTCCTCGGCTCGGCCCACGCGAGCAGCTTGAAGGAAGGCCTCCTTCGCCTTGCTGAGTTCTTCCTCGGTGACGCCGTCTTTTCGAATCCGATCGACTTCTTCGCGGATCACGCCCAACAGGCGGTCGACATTCTGCGGATTGGAAATCGCGTAGAGCGTGAGGTCGGTTCGCTGATCGAGATGCCGCGCCGATAGGCCCGAACGGATCCCGTAAGACAAGCCTTCCTGCTGCCGAACCCGATCGGCCAGGCGACTGCTGAGCGATCCGCCACCGAGAATGAAGTTTCCGATCGTGAGCGC
>JBGTCJ010000119.1:0-2207 GCA_041748895.1 Pirellulaceae bacterium | reverse complement strand
GCCTTGGCAGCGACCGCCCGGATCTCGGGCGTTGATTTGTGCCACGCGGGCAACTGGGTATCGGACAGAAGTCGGGCAGAAAACGGCGCGGCGTTGATCATCCCGACGCCCTTCTGCCGGCATGTCGGAACCAAAGAAAGCGCCGTGTCGTTCTGGAGGGTGTAGTGGTTGTAAGTCAGGATCACATCCAGATCGGCACGCTCGAGCATCTGGCGAAACATATTCATCGGGTATCCGCTCACGCCGATGTAACGGACTTTCCCGGCGTCGACTTGCTTCCGCAGTGCCGGTAGCGTCTCCTCGACAATCTGATCCAGTGGTACGAATTCGATATCGTGGCAGAAAACGATGTCGAGGTGGTCGACCCGCATCCGCTCAAGCGAAAGGTCGATGCTCTCGGCAACACGGCGCGCGGAAAAATCAAAATGCTGCGGGGCGTAGCGGCCGAGTTTGGTACTGAGGCAGTACGAATCGCGAGGTAGTTTGGGCAGAATCCGCCCGAGCACGATCTCGCTCAGCCCACGACCATAATAGGCGGCGGTATCGATGTAGTTCATTCCACGCTCTAGCGCGACTTCGACGCATCTCAGCGCCTCGGCCAGATCAATCTCGCGGAATTCTGCCCCGATCGACGAAGCCCCAAAAGAAAGCACCGACAGTTCAAGATCGGTCTTGCCGAGCGGACGAGTTTGCATGGTGCAGATGAGTGGCGAAGTGGTCGGTAGAGTACGTTCGCCGAGTGTAGCCGAAAATCCGATTCCAAAAACGCAACACGCCGGTCAAAATGACCGGCGTGATTTGAACAAGGTGAAATCCGTCCCGAGGTCGGCAAGGATCCGCAGGGCCTACGATCGAGCGGTGCGATACTTGCGTCGCAACGCGACGCCACCGAGGCCGCAAACCGTCAAAAGCGCCAACGAGCTTGGCTCTGGAACGGCCGCGATGCTTCCGGGTGAGCCAATCTCGGTACCATTCACCGCCATGAACGCTCCGTTAACGCCGATCTCGCTGATCGTGGTGAGCAACGGATACGGGGACGTAGTGCCACCGAGCCCGGCCGCGTTGTCGAATGTTCTGGTGTTGTGCAAAGTTGAGCTCCCAAAGCTTACTCCGGTTACCACTTCGCCCATCGCGTTGAAAATCACCACCGCATCACCACCCGAACTGAGCCCCACACCTGATCCGGCGTAGGCGCCGATCAAAAAATCGGCGGGAACGTCTGAGCCAAACCACGCCGTCTTGAATAGATCCAGCTTTCCGAGCTCCGACGTCTCCAAGAACACCACAGACTGGCCGGGAGCAATCGAGGCGATCCCGAACAAATCGACCGCAAGGCTGGAGTCGTTTGATGAGTCGTCCATTTTCCAGCCCTCGAGACTGACGGCTGTCGTGCCGAAATTGGTCAGTTCAAACCAATCCCCCGAATAGGGAGTGCCGTTGGAGCTACCGTTGGGATGCACTTCGGTGATCACGATTGCGGCCGAACTCGTCGTGGCGAACGCTGCGACGACGGCTAAACTGGCGAAGAAAACTCTCATTGTCTCGATCCCGTCTCTCTAGATGGCTGGAGGTGGGGCGAGAACACTCTCATCCCCGGCAGTAGGCTCAGTGGCAATCGCCCACTAGGGGCCATGACGGATGGGCCGAATGGGCCAGTTGGGCCGGCCGTATCGTAATAAACGGACTTTGGGAAAGATGAAGAGATGGTTAATGCTGAGTGAATTAAGCGGGAAGCTTGCCATGCTCCAGGAAAGGAGCGTCGCGAAAACCCGCAATGGATCGCTCGACAGTGTGATGGATGGGCATCGAGTCGCCGAGACGGTCATGACAGATCGGTCGGTACCCGCTCGAACGCCGAGGGGGCGTCGCCAACCCGGACCGGGGCCGTGCGACGGGTACCATACGGCGGAGCGACGATTGAGCCGGTGTCGAGGCGTTGATGCTGCGCCTCAAACCTCGCAAGACCGCCGGCGCCGGCCGCCGCGTCGAGATCGCCGAGATACTCCTCGCGGACTTTCGGGTGTTGCTTGACCGCTTCGGGTGAACCGTCGATCAGAACCTGCCCCTGATAGATCACGTAACAGCGATCCACGGTGCCGAGAATTTCGCGAGCCGCGTGGTCGGTGATCAGGACCGAAATGCCCGAGTCACGCAGTTGATGAATCACCCCCTGGATCGACTGGACCGTCACCGGGTCGATCCCCGCG
>JBGTCJ010000118.1:0-22931 GCA_041748895.1 Pirellulaceae bacterium | reverse complement strand
CCGATCTAAAATCCGGGTGACGTCGGCACAGCGGCGGTGTACATGGCGGTACGCGAAGCTTAGCGGTTGCTTTGAGCGTCAGTAGGTCGTTCGAGAATGTCGTGATCACGACAGACTCAGTTATTCGATTGGTCCCTTCATCCGGTTCGGTAGGCGCCGCATTTCATTCCCGTCAAGCTAGCTCTTTGGCCAGTTCGACGGACCATTCCCGGCGCCAAGAATGATTCGTCCCGTGCGTTTCATTGATTGTTGGCCTAGGCTGTTATTCAGGGCGTGTTCACCGATTGGCGAACACGCTTTTTTTATGTCCACGGCGATTCGCAGGCTCCGCCCCGAGAAAGTCGACTGTGGGACGGAAAAACTACTGCGTTTGCTCAATGGCCATCCGAACCGAAGCGACCATCGCAGTGACTTCGTCATCGCTGTGGTCGGACGAGAGGCTGATCCGTAACCTTGCGGTTCCATCAGGAACGGTGGGTGGTCGAATGGCGGGAATGAAGAATCCCGCTTGCTTGAGCAGGGTCGAGACCTGAATCGCCCGAGCATTCTGACCCACAACGACGGGCACGATCGGGATGTCGGGCACAGAATCGTCGAATTCGCTTCCCGGGGGCATGAGGAGTTGTTTGCGGACTCGCCTCGCGAGCATTCGAACTCTGCTCCGGCGTCCGGCCGCTCCACCATCACTGCGAATCGCGTCAAGACCGGCGAGGGCCGCGGCCACAGAAACCGGCGCCGCCGCGGTGCTGTAGATCAGCGGCCGACAACGATTGATCAGGGTTTCGATCACGATCTGCGGTCCCACGACAAAGCCGCCCTGCGACCCGATGGCTTTGCTCAGCGTCCCGATCCGAATCGGAACGTCTGCCTTGACACCCCAGTGAGCGCAAGCCCCCGTCCCGTCGTCTGCCATCACACCGGTGCCGTGGGCTTCATCGACGATTAGCACGGCATCGTACTGGCGGGCGACGTTCGACAGTTCGCGAAGTGGCGCGATGTCACCATCCATCCCGAAGACCCCTTCGGTCACAATCCAAACCCGCGCATAAAGCGAACGGCACTTTTCTAGATGGTCTCGAACCGCAGCGACGCTGCAATGCTCGTAGACCATCCGCTCGGCACGGGAGAGTCGGCATCCATCGATCAGGCTCGCGTGATTCAATTGGTCGCTGAGAATCAAATCGCCGGCTTCGGCCAGTGTTGCGACCACGCCACAGCACGCGGAATAGCCGCAAGGAAATAGAACGGCCGCCTCGGTCTGTTCCCACAGAGCCAATTCACGACAAAGCCGGTGATGCAGGGGTGTGTGGCCACAGACCAGCGGACTAGCCCCCGCACCCCGGACAAGTGCATCGAACTCTTGCGGCAGTGGAAGTGATGCCAGGCCCAGGTAATCATTCGCGCCAAAGTTGACAAGAGTCTGACCATCGCTGTCGACGACGCGAGTGCCCCGTTGGACACGCGGCCAAAGTTCTCGAAAGGCTTGGTCTTGGCGGAGTTGGCCCAACCGATCGGCCAAATAGTTCAGCGGTGTGGACACGGTCGATTTCACCCCGGTGGCCAGGTCATCTTCCGCCCACCGAGCAAATGAAAGTGGAGATGCATGACCTCTTGGCCGCCATCGCGTCCACAATTGATGACGAGCCGGTATCCGTCATCGAGTCCGACCTCGCGAGCCACGTGTGCCGCGGCCATCACGCATCGCCCCATGATCCCTTCATCCTCATCGCTCAAATCGGCAAGTGAGGCGATCGGCTTTTTGGGAATCACGAGAATATGCGTGGGCGCCTTCGGAGCGATGTCGCGGAAGGCGAGGCAAACATCATCCTCGTAGACGATGTCGGCAGGTATTTCCCGGTTGATGATTTTTGTGAAGAGGGTCACTGGCTATTCATCCTTTCTTCGTGGGAAATACAACATTCCTGATCGCTGCCACGCACTTCATTCCACGTCGCCGGCCATCTCCCCCTTCGCACGATAGCGAAGGAATGCGTCGAGGAACCCCTGCAATTCACCGCCATCGATGACGCTGTGGAAACTACCCACGTAGTGGCCGGTCCGTGCGTCCTTGACTCGCTGATCGGGGTGCAAGAAGTAGTTGCGGATTTGCGACCCGAAACCGGTGCGTGCCTTGAGCGCGTACTTATTCTGTTGCTCCGCCTCACGTCGCTCTTCCTCGACCCTCGCCATCTTGGCGCGAAGCATTTTCCATGCGGTGGCGCGGTTTTGGTGCTGACTCCGTTCGCTCTGGCACGACGCGACAATACCCGTCGGCAGGTGAGTGAGGCGAACGGCCGAGTCGGTTTTGTTGACGTGTTGGCCGCCCGCACCTGCTGCGCGGTAGCGGTCCTCCCGAACATCATTCTCATCGATATCGATCACGATCGAATCATCTATTTCTGGAGCCACGTCGACCGCCGCGAAACTGGTTTGCCGCTTCCCCTCACTGTTGAACGGACTGATTCGAACCAGCCGATGGATTCCTTCCTCGCCCTTGAGGTATCCGTAAGCCATCGGCCCGCGAACGGCAATCGTCGCGTGGTTGATGCCTGCCTCTTCGTTGTCTTGCCGGTCCAAGAGTTCGACCTTAAAACCGTGGTGGACGGCCCAAGCCGAATACATCCGAAGCATCATGTCGGCCCAGTCGTTGGCGTCCGTGCCGCCGTCGCGGGCATTGATCGTCAGCAAGGCGGGGGCGGCATCATTGGGTCCGCTAAGCAGTCCCTTCAGCTCGAGATCATCGAGCAACTTTTCGAGACGCGACAACTCGTTGCGAACTTCACCTGCCAACGAAGCGTCCTCATCGGCCATCTCCACGAGGCCATCGAGTTCGCCGGATGCTGCACGCAGCTCATCCAGTGGCACGACGATCCCCTTGAGTGCCTTGATCTTGGTGACGGCAACCTGGGCCTGGCCGCCGTTGTCCCAAAACCCGGGCTGACTCATTCGCGATTCGATCTCTTCGATTTCTTGCCGACGAGTGGCGTAGTCAAAGAGAGTCTCCGAGCTGGACGAGTCGGTCGCGAATCGCGTCGGCTCGCTGGGTCAATTCGGCATCCATCGTCGAGATTATCCGGAAAAGGCTGCGAAGATTGGGAGTAAAGCGTGTCGATTGTCAGGCAACCGACTTGGGGATTCGACCCCCGGCGGCCACAATATCGGTCGTTGCGTTTGTCGGCAAGTGATCGAAAAAGATTCCTTCGTTAGATGAGGAGATGGGATGGCTCGTGTAGTGCTCGCGATGAGCGGTGGGGTCGATTCGAGCGTCGCGGCACACCTGTTGCTCAAAGCGGGGCACGAGGTGATCGGGGTCTTCATGCGCCACGGTGAAGAGTCGTCGGCGGTCTGCCAGGCTCCGGCGGTCGTCGGAGCCAAATCGCAATTGCCGGTCGTGACGCAGGGCGACCTTGTCGAGCAACGAGCTGGTCAGAAAACCGATCTCAAACGGGCCGACCACAAGCAGGGGTGCTGCAGCGCCACCGATGCCGTCGACGCCCGCCGCGTCGCGGGCAGACTCGGGATCGCGTTCTACGCCCTCGATTTGCAAAGCGATTTTCGCCGTATCGTCGACTACTTCGTCGACGAGTACATCGCCGGGAGGACCCCCAACCCCTGCGTCAAATGCAATCACTGGATCAAGTTCGGACGACTCTTTGACTTTGCCGATGGTGTCAACGCGGAATTTGTGGCCACAGGGCATTACGCGCGAATCGTTCGCGAAACGCGTGGCGCGACCAGCGAGCTGCATCGCGGTTTGGACCGATCGAAGGACCAATCCTACGCGTTGTTTGGGATCGGTCGCGATCGATTGAAGCGGATGCTGCTGCCCGTGGGCGACTTTGAGAAATCATGGATTCGATCGCTCGCGGCGGAGATTGGCCTCAGTGTTGCGGAAAAAAAGGACAGCCAAGAGATCTGTTTCGTCACCCAGGGGCACCACAGCGATTTCGTCAAATCCAGGCGAGGGACCGAGGCCCGCTCGACGGCAGGCGCGATCGTGACCACCGAGGGCCATTGGGTCGGAAACCACAACGGTTACGAAGCGTTCACGATCGGCCAGCGGAAGGGTCTGGGGGTCGCGATGGGCGAGCCTCATTTCGTCGTGGCGATCGATCCGCAAGAGTGCCGCGTGGTCGTCGGCAAAAAGGAGACGCTGCTTCGTGGTGGACTCGTGGCCGGCGAGGCCAACTGGTTGGTCGATCCCGTGTCCGATGAATTTCGGGCGCTCGTCCAGATTCGCTACAACTCCGACGCACGGCCCGCCACCGTGAGGATCCATTCAGCGAGCGAATTCAGCGTTCGGTTCGATGACGCCGAAGCCGGCGTCGCACCGGGACAAGCCGCCGTGGTCTACGACTCGACACGACTTCTGGGCGGCGGATGGATCCGCGAAAGTCTTATCTAGCGACCGATTGATTTTCGCCGCCCTGGCAAATTTTGCCTCGTGGCCCAGCAATTTACGGCCCAACAAACCATTGCCGCAATTCGTTCGTATAACGGCACGTTTGTTGCTTTCCTGTGCCGCTTGAAAATCGCTTACTGCCATGTTTCGGGCTTCGTTGGAGCAACGATCGTTGGGGCTTGTATAGGGTCGTCAGAATGTCAGAAAAGGATCATTCAGCGGTAACAGAAATGGAACGTCCGTCCGCTTCGGTGGGGCAGACGCCCCAGCATGTGGTGGGGATCGGTGCTTCCGCCGGTGGACTCGAGTCGCTCGAGAAGCTGTTTCGGAACTTACCTTGCGATACGAACATGGCGTTTGTGGTGGTTCAGCACCTGTCGCCAGACTTCAAGAGCATGATGTACGAGCTTTTGGCACGCGACACGCAGATGCCCATTCACCGTGTCGAAGACGGGATGAGCGTCGCGGCCAACACGGTTTACCTGTTGCCTCCTCGCAAACAGATGACGATTGCGGAGGGGCGATTGCACTTGGCGGACAAGGACCCTCATCAAGGACTCACGCTGCCGATCGATCATTTTTTTGAATCATTGGCGCGCGAGTGCGGTCCTCGGGCGATCGGGATCGTACTTTCGGGTAGCGGTTCGGACGGGTCCCGCGGTGTGATGGAAATCGCCCGCGGGGGCGGATTCGTAATCAGCGAGACGGCGCAGTCGGCCAAGTTCGACAGCATGCCGGTAAGTGCTCAGGCGTCGGGATGCGTCGATTTGGTTCTCGCGGCCGAGGAAATGGGTGCAACGCTGCATCGATACGCGACGGCACCGCTGACGTTCAAGGATTTTGCGGTCCCACGATCCAAACTCGATCCTCATCACCGGCCATTGCAGGGCGTCGAGGCGATCTACGAGTTGTTTCGCGAATCCTACAACATTGACTTTTCCGGTTACCGCGACACGACGATGCTGCGGCGAATCAATCGACGGCTGGCCCTGGCGGGCATCACCAACACCGATGAATACGTTCAACGTTTGATGGTCGACCCCGCCGAGCTGAATGCGCTCTTTGAAGATCTGTTGATCGGCGTCACGCAGTTTTTTCGCGACGCCGACGCATTCGATTTTCTTGGCCGTGAAGTTCTGCCCGGGATCATCGAGCGGCACGAGCCCAACCGGACCATTCGCGCGTGGGTTTCGGCATGCGCCACCGGCGAAGAGGCGTACTCGTTGGCAATGGCATTTGTCGAGGCGTTTGAGCGTGTGGGACGGCCGGTGAGACTGAAGCTGTTTGCCACCGACATCCACAAAGCCTCACTTGAGCGCGCGGGTCGAGGGTTCTTCAAGGAGGATTCACTCGTCGGACTGTCCGACCAACGGCGTCAGCGATTCTTCATCCAACGAGACGATGGTGCCCAGGTCACGCAGGAACTCCGCAAACTGATCGTTTTCGCGCCGCACAACCTGTTGTGCGATGCCCCGTTTACCGACCTCGATTTTGTCTCCTGCCGAAATCTTCTGATCTATTTTCAACCACCGGCCCAACATCGCGCGATTTCGATGATGCACTACTCGCTGCGGGTCGGCGGCGTCCTTTTGCTCGGTAGCAGCGAAACATTGGGCGACTTGAGCGAGGAATTCGAACCGGTCAACGAGCGGTTGCGGATCTTTCGCAAACGGCGCGGTGTCCGGTTGCCCGCGGAGCTACGGTCATCGGCTCCCGGGATCGAACCTCTGGCGCTGCACGCCAGCGGCAGAACAGCGGCCCCGTCGAGGCAGGCCGGCTTCGAAATGCAGATGATTCAAAACCAACTACTCAATCGCCACATGCCGACCAGCCTGCTGGTGAACGAGGCGAGGCAGTTGATCGACAGCTTTGGCGGAGCCGAGAAACTACTTCGGCTGCCCGCTCGCGGCCCCTCGTTGGACGTGCTCGATCTGATCGATCAACACTTGCGTCCCACTCTCAGCGGGGCGCTTCGAACGGCGGAGAGTCAGGACCGCGCGGTAACCTTCGCCAATGTCAAACTCCAGACCGAAGGGGTTGAACAGACCTACAACCTGACGGTATCGCCGCTGAAGAATCCCGCCGGCCAACCGACGTATTTCCTCATTCGGTTCGACCCGATTGGACCCCGGCGCGAGGTCGAACTCGCGCCGGGCGACGCGGAATCAGGTGAGCACGACGATCGATCGGACACATCGCCTGGCGGTCGCATCACACAGCTCGAAAGCGAGCTGCGCTACTCCAAAGAGAACCTGCAAGCGACGATCGAGGAATTGGAGACCAGCAACGAGGAGATGCAGGCAACCAACGAGGAACTGATCGCCTCGAATGAGGAATTGCAAAGCACGAACGAGGAACTCCATTCGGTCAACGAGGAGCTCTACACGGTCAATGCCGAGCACCAGCGAAAAATAAGTGAATTGGCCGACCTCAATCGCGACATGAATCATCTACTCGAAAATACCGACGTGGCGACGGTGTTTTTGGACAAGGACCTTTGCGTTCGACGATTCACCTCGCGAATTCGCAGCGTATTCGACCTGATGGACCGCGATGTGGGTCGTCCGATCGGTAGCTTTTTTCCTCGGATTGAGATCCCCGATCTCGTCGATCGGCTTCGTCAGGTGTTGCAGACCGGCGAGGTCCACGAGGCCGAACTGCATCCCGGCGAGGGGATCAGCTACCTGATGAGACTACTGCCCTACCGAACGGAACGATCAGCGGATCAACCCTCGAGAGGGTCGAAATCGGAGTCGTCCGCAAGCGGGCGCCCCGTCGCGACTCCTGGGGACCACAGCGGTGATGGAAGTGACGGCGACGTATTGGGTGTGGTGATGATGTTGATCGATGTCTCCTCGCTCGAAGAACTGCGGGGGCAACTTCGGTGGATGTCCGCGATCGTGGCTTCGACCGATGATGCGATCATCGGGCAGGACCTTCAAGGCAGGATCACCAGTTGGAATATCGGTGCCGAGCGTCTCTACGACTACACGTCCGAGGAGGCGATCGGACAGCCTATTTCGATGTTGGTTCCCTCCGAACTCGCGGCCGAGAATGATGAGTACCTGTCGACCATCCGTATCGGCGCTCGGCCGACCAGCCGCGATACGATTCGGATCCGCAAGGATGGAACGCGGATTCATGTTTCGTTGACGGTATCACCGGTGCTCGATGCCGAGCAGCGGGTCATTGGCATCTCTAAAATTGCCCGTGACATCACTTCACGGATCGAAATGGAGGAGCAGATTCGGCGTCAAATTAAGCAGAGGGAGCACTTTTTGGCGATGCTTTCGCACGAACTTCGCAATCCCCTCAGCGCGATGCTCACGGCCGGACGGTTGCTGCGCGATCCCCGGGTGGACGAGGATGCCCGACGCAGTGCTGCCGCGACGGTCGAACGCCAAGTCGGCCTGATGAAGGACTTGCTCAACGATTTGCTCGATGTGTCGCGGATCTCCCTCGGCAAAATCGAATTGAAGCGAAAGCGGCTGGACTTGCGCGATCTGGTCGATGCGGCGCGGGAGACGACCGCGTCGGCTATCTCGGATCATCACACCGATCTCGTTTGGGAGATCGCTGATGAACCGCTCCCCGTTTATGGCGACGCCGCACGCTTGATCCAGGTCCAAGTGAATCTGATTCACAACGCGGCAAAGTACTCGCCGCCGGGCGGTCGCGTCGTCGTCTCGATGTATCGGCAAGATGACGAAGTGGTGCTTTCGGTCAAGGATGCGGGAGAGGGGATCGCGGCTGAGTTCCTCCCTCAGGTTTTTGAACCCTTCGTTCAGGCCGATGCGACCGCGTCGAGCCGGGAGGGCGGCCTCGGCGTGGGCCTTGCGCTCGTCAAAACGTTGGTCGAATTGCACGGCGGTGGTGTCGAAGCGTTCAGCGGCGGTCACGGCCTAGGTAGCCGCTTTGTGGTTCGATTGCCACTTGATCGTGGTCACGCGACTCAGTCCGAGAACGGCGATTCTTCACTCAACGGCTCGCTCAAGACCACGGCAGCGGGGCCGATCGAGGTGGTCCTCGTCGAGGATCGCGAGGAGAATCGGAACATGCTACGAATGCTGCTCGAACTCGAAGGCCATTCGGTTGTCGCCGTCGGTAGTGGTGAGGAGGGGCTGGAGGCAATCCGAGAATCGCGACCCGAAATGGGCCTCTTGGACATTGGGCTGCCAGGTATGGATGGATACGAGGTCGCGCGTCGGGTCCGACAGGATCCGAACTGTGACGGTGTCGTATTGGTTGCCCTGACAGGGTTCGGCCAACAGGCCGACATCGAGCGAGCGATGAAGTCGGGGTTTGATGGACATCTGGTCAAGCCGATCATGCCCGAGGAGCTGAATCGACTGTTTGCGAGCTTGAGACAAAGGGCGCGTTCCGGAGATTCGGCTTGAACGCCGCGGAAAGGGCTGGCAAATTGACGAAATCGGTGCGGGTCGCCTTTACCCAAACAATTCTCATGTCGCGTAAGGGTGCTAAGCTTGCGGAGCGTTAGCCGCGATCGACGTTCGCACCGAACGGTTTTTTCGTTAAAATCAGAAAGCGTCGACCGAACTGCCGCGACCCATCCCTGTTTCCGATCACGTTGCCTTCCATGTTGCTCAAGGCCCACTCCACCAGCGGCGCTCGCACCGACCTCGCGTTTCAACAGTGCATCAATCCGGCATGTGGGGCGACTTACGAGGCGCACAGCGTGCGGACATCCTGTGACCGTTGCGGCGACCTGCTCGATATCGCGTACCAGTGGGACCACCTGCCGGTCCCCTCGCGGATGAGCGAATTCGAGGCGATGTGGTCGCAGCGAACGAATCCGATTCGCTTCAGCGGCGTTTGGCGTTTTTCAGAATTGTTGCCGTTCGCGCCGCATGACAAGATCGTCACCGTCGGCGAGGGGCAGACACTGCTGCAGCAATCCGATGCGGTCGGCGAGTACGTCGGGATGGACGCGGGAACACTGCACCTGCAGTACGAGGGGATGAACCCGTCGGGAAGTTTTAAAGATAACGGGATGTGTGCGGCGTTCACGCATGCCCACATGATGGGGGCAAAGCGCGCCGCGTGTGCAAGCACTGGGAACACCAGTGCGTCGCTGGCGCTGTACTGCAGTGCAACCCGAATGATGAAGGCGGTGATTTTCATCGGCAGCGGCAAAATCTCGTATGGAAAATTGTCTCAAGCGCTCGACTACGGTGCCTTGACGGTGCAGATCGCCGGTGACTTCGATGACGCGATGTTCCGTGTGCAGCAGGTTTCGCGACAACTCGGGATCTACTTGGTCAACAGTGTGAACCCGTTTCGCCTGGAGGGCCAAAAGACGGTCATGTACCGGGTGCTCGAAGCTCTTCGCTGGGAAGTACCGGATTGGATCGTGGTTCCCGGGGGAAACCTGGGCAACAGCAGCGCTTTCGGGAAGGCGTTCATGGAACTCATGCACCACGGACTGGTCGATCGAGTCCCCCGTTTAGCCGTGATCAACGCCGCGGGTGCGGACACGTTGTACGAACTCTACGAGCGTCGCGGGGTTCGCTGGAATGCCGGCAAGGTCGATATGGACCCGGTTCGTGCCTACAACGATCAAATGGATCGCGATCACTTGAAGGCGGATACCATCGCCAGTGCGATCGAGATCAATCGGCCTGTCAACCTCAAGAAATGTCTCCGCGCACTTGATTTCATGGACGGTGTGGTGCGTCAGGTGAGCGACCAAGAGATCCTCGACGCCAAGGCAAAGGTTGGCGCCGGCGGCTTTGGTTGCGAACCGGCATCGGCCGCGAGCGTGGCTGGTGCGAAACTGCTTCGCCGCGAAGGCGTGATCGCCCCGAGCGATCGCGTCGTCTGCGTGTTGACGGGACATGAATTGAAAGACCCCACGGCGACCGTCGCTTATCACACGACCGATCAAGAGCAATTCAACAAAGTGCTCGGAAGCCGCGGCGTCCAGAAGGCGAGTTTCGCCAACCGAGCGATCGCCGTTCCCAACGAGTTGGACGACATTATCAAGGCGATCCAGCTGTATTCATGAGCGGGATCACGTCCAAGCGGCAACGGTTGGTCGCCCGCGCGGATATAGCCCGGATCGTGCGTGCCCAATTGGATGCGTCGGGGTTCATCGAAGTCCATCCGCCGTGCCTATCGAGCGAATGCATTGTCGACGCCCACATCGATCCCATAATCGTCCCTGGGGTCGCAATCGGATTGCCCTCTGGTGTCGCGGCGGATCGCTACTACCTGCAGAGCTCGCCCGAGCTGGCGATGAAGCGTTTGCTGGCTGAGGGCAGCGGATCGATCTACAGTCTCGGCCCCGTCTTTCGCGGTGGCGAGCGATCGCCGCGGCACAACCCGGAGTTCACGATGCTCGAGTGGTACGAGGTCGACGCCGATCTGGATGGCGCGATCGCTCGGACTGCCACGATCGTCGAACAAACGCTTGGACGCGGGCGTCCGAGCGAGGTTCGTTACCGTGACCTGTTTCGTCAGTCGCTCGGATTCGACCCAATCGGATGTGACCTCCACTCGCTAGTCACCGAGGTAGCGAGGGTCGATGAAGCCTTGGCGGGCTCGATGGCCAACGATCGAGACGCGATGTTAGACGTGCTGATGACCGAGCGAATCGAACCACTTTTGGCGGGCTCGCTGGTCGTCGTTCGCAACTACCCGGTCACTCAGGCCGCGCTGGCGCGAGTGGCGGAGGACGACCCGCAGACTGCCGAACGGTTCGAATTGATGGTCGATGGACTCGAGTTGGCCAATGGATACGGCGAG
The DNA here is from genome assembly GCA_041748895.1 of Pirellulaceae bacterium. Taxonomy (GTDB): domain Bacteria; phylum Planctomycetota; class Planctomycetia; order Pirellulales; family Pirellulaceae; genus UBA6163. The sequence continues at coordinate 11,764 of JBGTCJ010000118.1, read as the reverse complement.
CTGCTCGACGCTGACGAATTCGCGCTGCGGATGACGCAGAGCAATCGGCATCGGCTGAGAATGCGCCGCGTTCCTTTGGAGACGCCCGCGCAGTTGGTCGAGGCGATGCGAAACGGGTTGCCACGCTGCGCCGGCGTGGCGATGGGCTTCGATCGCCTAGTGATGCTGGCCACCGGCACGAGCGAAGTCGGCGATGTGCTCACATTTCCCATCGAATCGGCTTGAATCGCGGCGGTCGGTTCATCGCAACCCGCGACGAATCAAGAGCGCGTCGACCGTCGGTTTTTGGCCGCGGAAGTCGATGAACTGCTTCATCACTTCGCGTGACCCACCTTTGGACAGAATCGTATCGCGATAAGCCTGGCCGTTCTCGCGAGTCAGCCCGCCGCGTGCCATCACGTGAGCAAAACCGTCGGCGGCCAAGATTTCGCTCCACAGGTACGCGTAGTACCCTGCCGAATAGCCGCCTGACCAAACATGGGCGAAGAATGGCGAGCGATACCGTGGCGGCACCGGATGGAAATCGACACCGTTTTCACGAAGCGCTTGCAACTCGAACTCTTCAACCGCGTTGGGTGCGTCAGGAAGTTCCGCCAGGGCTTCCGCCTGTTCTTGGCTGAGGGAATGCCAAGCCAAATCTAGCAGTGCTGCCGAGAGGTACTCCAAAGTGTCAAACCCTTGATTGAATTTGCTCGCGGCGATGCTCTTTTCGAGCAACGACTTCGGCATCGGTTCGCCCGTCTGATAGTGCTTGGCATAACTCCCGAGGACGGCCGGATCGATGGCAAAATCCTCGTGGAATGTCGATGGAAACTCGACGAAGTCGCGAGGAACGTTGGTGCCTGCGAGCGATGGGTAGGTCACGGAGGAAAACAATCCATGGACACCGTGTCCCAATTCGTGAAACAGCGTGGTGACATGATCGAGACTCATCAGGGTCGGTTGCCCCTCGGCCGGCGCGGGAATGTTCATCACGTTGACAATCACGGGCAACTGCCCAAGCAGCTTCGACTGCGACACGAGGGCGTCCATCCAAGCCCCGCCACGTTTGGAATCGCGACGGTAGTAATCGGCATAGAACAGACCGATCTGATCGCCGTTCTCGTCGTGCACATTGAAGACGCGGACGCTCGGCTCGTAGACCGGCAGGTCGAACCGTTCGCGAAATTGGACCCCATAGAGCCGTTTCATTGTGTAGAACGCACCATACTGCAGCACGCTTTCCAGTTCCAAATAGGGTTTGACCAGCGCTTCATCGAGTTCGTATTTTTCTGCTCGGACCTTCTCCGCGTAGAACTCCCAGTCCCATGGTTCAACCGGGCCCTCGATGCCGTCTTGCTTCATGAGCCGCAGGATTTCTTCGGCCTCGAGCTTTGCTTTGGCGAGCACCTGCGGAACCAAGTCACGCAACATTGCCAGCGCCGCATCGGGATTTGCGGCCATTTGGTTTTCGAGCTTGAACGACGCGTGATTGGGGTAACCAAGGATCGATGCCCGTTCCGCGCGAAGCAGCGCCGTTTGCATCACCAGTGGCCGGTTATCGATTCCACCTTTTTCCCCGGTTCCGCGGCGGGCCGAAGCTTCCCACACGCGGCGTCGCAATTCGCGGCTGACGAGCGATCCCAGGACAGGTTGCCGCGTCGTGTTGGTAATCACCAGCACGTACTTCCCAGCGTGACCGCGCTCTTTCGCCGTTTCGGAAGCAGCCGCCAACTCCGACTCATCGAGCCCCTCAAGTTCGGCAACCGTATCGACAATCACCGATCGTTCCTGCGTGAGCGCTAAGAGATTGTTTTGGAATTGCGTTGCCAGGGAAGAGAGTTGCTCGTTGATCTGCCGAATTCGAGTTTTCTTTTCGTCGTCGAGTCGGGCGCCGGCGCGAACGAAGGTTTCATGCGTTTCGATTAGCAACCGTGATGATTCTTCATCCGACGCGACCGTGTCGCGTTGCTGCCAAAGTTGGTCGATTCGGTCGAACAGCCGGCGATTGAGAAGAATGTTGTCGCTGTGGGCGGCTAGCCGAGGGGAGATCTCGACCTCGATCGCTTGAATCGCTGGGTTGGTGTGCGATGCGGCCAAATGCGAAAAAATCGACTGGACGCGGCGAAGCGTCGCCCCCGAGCGTTCGAGCGCAACCAGCGTATTCTCATAAGTAGGTGGGTCGGGCTGATCGGCTATCGCCAGGGTTTCGGCCATCTGTTCACCCATCGCCATTTCGAATGCCGGCAGAAAGTGCTGCGTCTCAATGGATAGGAAATCGGGCGCTTCAAGCGGCAATGAACTGGGCTCAATCAGAGGATTTTCAACTGTCATCGGCTTTGCGTTGGCATTGGAGGAATCGTTCACGTTGCCCCGGTTGGCGGCATTCTCGCGCGTCGCAATCGGTTCATCGCAATGGCATTGATTACCGACCACCACCAATGGCAGGGACAATACGATTCGAAGAGACATCTTTAGGATCATTCGGTGGTCTCCCGGGAAAAAGGAATCGAGAGTTTGGCCAGTAGCGGTCGAAGCGGGGCCCTGAGATAGGTTAACCGAACACGGTCACCGCGACATCGACTGCCAAAGCGTCTTAGCGGTTTGCCTCAGCGGGCTGTCACGGTTATCAGCGGGATGGCACGGTTAAGGGCAGACTCGATTTCAGAGGTCACGCTGGATCCAAGGCTATAATGGAGCGTCTCCACTCATCCGTAGGATGCTCGTGGGGTGGTCGCGGCTCAGCGGCAGGTTCTGGATCAGTGTCAGAGCCTCGAGAAGAGAATCACAGGTTACAAGGCATGTCCACGGTCGCCAGAACAGCGTCGACACGTACCGATCGCAGGCCCCCGGATCGAACGACGGATCGATCGGGGGGTGGTGACGAGTTTTTGCGCGCCCGAATTGGCGAAGCGCAATCGGCACTGTGGCGAGCGGAACTCGCGCGGGCGATCATCCAGGTGACCATCTTCATGATTTTGGGATTGGTCGCCTGGGCGATGATGGACCACTGGGTTTGGTCACCCGGCCGACTGTTTCGGACGGTCGCTCTGCTGTCGGGGTTCGCGGTCATGGTCGGGTGGGGTTACTTTCGACTGCGCCCGCTCGTTTCCGCGCGAATCAGGCCCGAATACGCGGCGTTCAGCTTGGAGCGTGATCTTCCTGAATTGCGGCACGCGCTCAGCAGTTACGTCGCGCTCCGCGATGACCAAAATTTGGAGGGTGTGCGAGGTGTGGTGGTGCGCTCCATCGGGGCGCGTGCGGCCAATCAACTCAAACAGAATCGAATTGACCTGCCCAGTGAAGCCGCAGGCAACATGATTTGGTGGATCGCGTTGACCGGTGCCCTGTTGACGGCGGTTCTTTACTGGATCATCAGTCCGAAGGATTCGATCCAATCGGCCCAGCGACTATTGATGCCACTCGCGGCGATCGAACCGGTGACGCGAGTGAACATCGGGGACGTCCTTCCTGGAGACGCCGAAGTGCTCAGTGGACGTCCGCTCGAGGTGAGCGCCAGGATTGATGGACTGGCTTCCAAGGACGCCGCCTCGATTCAGTATGGCCCGGGCCTTTCGATGCAGGCGCCATTGACCGTCGACTCCGCGGACGGGCGGCACTCCGCGGTGTTGGTCGTGCACCAGCCAACGACCTACCGGATCGTCGCCGGCGATAGCGTGTCACCCCGTTTCCAGATCCGAACACGCGATGTCCCCACCGTCACGGTTGATCAGGTCGAGATCGAACCCCCGAGTTACACGCGGTCGCCACGACGATCGAGCAGCGGTGGCGCGATCGTGGGCGAGGAGAATGGCATTGCGACGGTCGTGGCGTCCACCAATCGGCCGATCCAGCGTGCCAACGTCGAATTCAACCCCCGCAAGGTCGGAGGCCGTATTCTGGCTTCCGCAGGTAGTCTTGAAATGCGAGTGGGTGAGGATGGACAAGCTGCGTCGGCATCGTTTGCCCTGCGTTTGCCGCGAAATGGATCGGGTATGGTCGCGATCGATTCCTACCGAATTCGGGTTTGGGATGGGCAGGGACAGGAAAACCCCGACCCCATCGAGTACCCGGTTCGGATTATCCCTGACCTCGCCCCCGAAATCTCCGTCGTCACACCGCGATCGGGTCTTGATGACCAGGTCAAGGAAGTTCCGCTTGACGCCCAACAGTTGATCGAAGCTCAGGTGCTCGACCCGGACTATGGGCTGAAGCGAGTCGAGTTGATGGTCGAACGGGGCGTCGACGCGATCGCGCAGCCGGTGCTCTGGTCTTCTGACGAGGGGCAGCGAGGGACGCAGCTGAGCGAGTATCGGTTTCGGCCGAGTTCGCTCGGATTGAGGATCGGTGATCGAGTACGGCTGACGTTTGTCGCGCTGGACAATCGAACCGATCCCGAAGGCACGGCGGAACCCAATCGGACGCTTTCGTTTCCGATCGAACTGAAGATTGTTCCGCCGCGACCGGTTCCACCAGCGGGCAGGCCCGAGGACGGGCTAAGCGAAGTCGATGACCAGGAAGCGACAGGCGAAAATGCGCCCCAGGACGGCGAAGCGACCCAAAGCAGCGGAGGACAAGGCAGTTCGGGGGAAGGCGGGGAACCTCAGTCCGACGACAACCAGAGCGAAGAGGGACAAGGGGGTGCGGGTCAAGCCGCTTCGGGCGGTGAATCGGAGCAGCGCGATGAATCGGAGCCTTCGGGTGAAGGTTCGACCGGGTCGTCGTCGCCGACAAGGGACGAGAGCGGCGACACACCATCGAAGGCAACGGCCCAAGACGGTGGTGATTCCGCCGACGAGTCGGGCGACGGGTCCGGCGATGAATCTGGCGACGACTCGAGCAGTGACCCCGGCGGTCAACCCGGTCAGGACGACGGCGCCAGGGGTTCGGCTGGTGAAACGGGTCAGGGGGAAACGGGTCAGTCGGCCGCGGGGACGCAAGAGAATTCCGACGGAGCATCCGCCAATCAGACCTCGACAGGTGAATCGGCCGACACGCGAGAAAGCGGTGGCGCAGGCGCGGACGCGCCGCCGCAGCACGATGGCGAGGCCTTCGAACGGATTCGAGACTTTATTGAGAAACAGGAAAATCGCCCTCAACAGCCGGGTGAACCACCGCCAGGTGAGGACCGGCCGAATGACTCCCAGCCAGGTCAACCACAGGAGGCTCCAGGTTCGTCAGCTCAGAGCGAGCCCACTCAACCGCCGCCATCGCAGCAGCCACAATCGGGCGGGGCGGCGGACAGCGAACCTCGGGGGCCGCAGGATGACCGATCAACGAGTGGTCAGCCACCAAACGATGTCGACGAACAGCCGGATGCGAATCGCCAGCGAAACGAAACCGGTGGCGGTGAAGAGGGAAACGGTCTGGGCGAGGCCGATGGGTCGCAGTCGGCATCGGATCGTCAATCGCGATCGGGTCAGGATTCAAAAGCGGGGCAATCCGCTTCGCCGAGCGGAGCTTCCCAAGATGCGATATCGGACGAGTCATCCGAGGGCCAGAGCGAAGGTGAACAAGCCGGCGAGGGTCAGCCCGGTGCGGGCCAAGCCGCCGATCACCAGGCGGGGGGTGAACAGTCCGGCAGGGACCAAGCACCCGGTGATCAACCTGCCAGCGACCAACCTGCCGGTGATCAACCTGCCAGCGATCAACCTGCCGGTGACTCAGCCGCCGATGGTCGTTCGAGCGACTCGGGTTCGGCAGGCTCGAGCGATTCCGCCGATCGCGGTTCCGACGACACGGGCGCTGAATCGCGAAGCGGTCAGGATCCCAGCGCGGGCGGCCAGGCGGGGACCGGAGGCGACCTTGGGGCGGAACGGGGTATCGATGCGGCCAGCGATGACGATGAAGTTCCTCGTCCTCCGGATGCGGTCGATTTGGAATACGCGAAAAAGGCGACTGACCTCGTGCTCGACTATCTCCGAACTCAGCGAGACGCGCCGGATCCGCAATTGCTGAAGGAGCTCAACTGGAATGCCGACGAGTTGCGGCAATTCACCGACCGTTGGAACGAGACGCGGCAACGGGGCGGAGCGGTTCAAGATGACGCGGAGGTCGCGGAGGTGCTGAGGAGTTTGGGGTTGCGGCAACCGACCACCGGACCAACTGGGCCATCTCGACAGACTGACGATGGAATTCGTGGGCTGCGGGATTCAGGCAATCGCGTGGCGCCGCCGGCGATTCATCGCGATGCATTCGATGCCTTTCGTCGCTCGGTCGATCGTTGAGGTCGCGTTTTGCTGTTCCGAACGCGACAATTCCTGCTTTTTGCCTCGCCGGTTGTAGCCCCTCTATAATGAGCAAAACCGGGCCGGGGCCGGTTTTTGCGCACGAAATTCCTTCCACGCACAAGGTATCGTTCGATGAGTGATCAATCGAAGCTAGCGGGTTCGCTCGGGATCATGCTGCTGATGCCAATCGTTCTGACAGGGTGGTTCGGTGGGACCGCCGATCATGCGGGCGCCCAACAGGTTGGCACGGCGCCGGCTGCCGCCACCCCAGCTCAAGAGCCCTACGTCCCCAAATCGAAGGCTGATCTGCGGCGTTCGCTGACCGCGATGCAGTTCAAGGTCACTCAGAGTGAGGCGACAGAACCGGCCTTTCGCAACGCGTACTGGAACAACAAGCGAGATGGCATTTACCACTGCGTCGTCTGCAACCAGCCCGCTTTTGACAGCAAAACGAAGTTCGACTCGGGAACCGGGTGGCCAAGTTTTTGGCAGCCGATCCGTGACGAAGTGGTGGGCTACAAGAACGATTGGCACATGTTTTATCGACGGACCGAAGTGCACTGCTCGCGCTGCGCTGCCCATTTCGGACACGTCTTTGACGATGGTCCGCGACCGACGGGCAAGCGGTACTGCATGAACAGCGCCGCGCTCAAATTCGTCGATCGGTCGGAATCCACCAAGGAAGATCAAGCCGATTCGTTGGTTGGCGCGGAAGTGGGTCCTGCCGACAAGAACTGACTCTGCGGCTCCTGCCGTTTTTGGGGGCGGTGACGGGTGGTCTGTTCCTACGGGTCGAGATTGGCCGAATGATCACTTCGTGGGTCGCTGGATCGATCCGACTTCGATGCCGCACGCGGGGGGGAACTCATGTCGCGCCAAATCCAATTTTTCGTCTGCTTGTCGATGAGTGGCCTCGTTCTGTCGCTTGTCGACCTTCCTCGGGTAACGGCTGCGGAAATTGAGAAAGTCGTCTTCTCCCCTGTCGCCCTCGCCAGTGCCCAACGCGAACCGTTGGCGGATCGAGACGATCGGCTTGGCGGGGGTTCGATTTTTGGAGAAGAGGAGCGATTGCCTCAAGCATCCGAAGGAACGCTCGTATTGCCACCAATCATGGCAGCGACGATTCGGACCGACACGATCGGCAATGGGAGTCTGCCAAAGCCGTTTCGAGATCCGAACGAAGTGGCCGCAAGTGTATTGCCAGAATCCGGCGTTGATCGAGAGCAGGACTGGGTGGCGACGCGATACGAGTTTGCCGCGGCGAACACTTTCTCTCACCCTCGCTACTTTGAGGACCGGATGCTCGAAAGGCACGGCCATGAACGTTTTCCAGCGCTCCAGCCACTGGTGAGTGGGGTCCGATTTTACGCCACGATGCCAATGCTTCCGTACCTGATGACCGTGCGACATCCATGCGAATGTGAAAGCTCGCTCGGCTACTTCCGTCCGGGAACTTGTGTGTACCCCTATATCCAACGTCCTCCTTACGAGCGCAAAGCGCTCCTCGTCGAGTCGGCGGCGGTCGCGGGGGCCTTCATCGCGATTCCCTAACCCAGAATCGCCTTCCGGCCTCTTGATCGCAGTCGAATGGCCAGAAATTACGGTGTCCAAAGCGCACAGAACGCCTTGTCAGCGGTACAGCGGGTCACTACATTGCTCGGTCCGTACACGATCCTGAACCGGCCTAATTCTTAGCGGTCTGCTGACAGTGGTTGCTCAAAGAACATACGTCGCCAAGCCTGGCGAACTCGAAAAACATTGGTTTCTCGTCGATGCCCAAGACGAGGTGCTGGGTCGTTTGGCCAGCGACATCGCGATGGTGCTGATGGGCAAGCATCGGCCCGAGTACACGCCTCACGTCGACTGTGGTGACTTCGTTGTGGTCATCAATGCTGAGAAAGTCGGGATGACGGGCAACAAGATGGACGTGCGGCATTTCACTTGGTACACCGGCTACCCAGGCCTACGCTTGGAAAGTTACCGCGATCGTCAAGAACGCAAGCCGGAGGATCTCATCTTCCACGCGGTTCGTCGGATGATGCCAAAAAACAAATTGGCCCGCCACATGCTCACAAAGCTTAAGATTTATTCGGGTTCGGAACATCCGCACACGGCTCAGAATCCACAGCCACTGATGCGAACCGGCAAGAAGGTCAACGCATAGCTTGTTTCTTGGGCTAGGTTTCGGGTTGTTTCCGACCACGCCCCTCGACTGCCGATTCGTTGGTTACCCCCTCACTTCGCAGACATTCGATCGATTCATGGTTGCCATCAAAAAAGACAAAATCAACGGCGATGCACTCGGAACGGGTCGCCGAAAATCGAGTGTTGCTAGAGTTCGCATTCGACCGGGGAGTGGCCAGATCACGATCAACAGTCGTCCGCTCGATCAATACTTTGTGAACGACCAGGATCGCCGGGCGATTATCAGCACACTCGAAGCGGTTGACTTTGCCGACAAGGTGGATGTGCTCGTTCGCGTCAACGGCGGTGGCTTGAGCGGACAGAGCGGCGCCGTCCGCATGGGAATGGCTCGTGCACTGGTCAGTCACAGCGAGTCGCTGCATGACCCACTGCGTGAGGGCGGGTTCCTAACTCGAGATTCGCGAATGAAGGAACGTAAGAAACCTGGACTTCGCGGTGCCCGACGAGGCGTTCAATTTAGTAAGCGTTAATGGGTCAGGCGAGAAAAGCTCCGACACAGCGAAGCCAAACCGCTATGGTCTGCGCGACCTGTGGTCGACGATTCTTTCTCGACGAAACGCCGACACCGCCCTTCTGTTGCGAGCGGTGTCAAATGATCGATTTGGGCCGATGGCTGGGCGAAGAAATCGGATTGCCATGCGAGTCGGCTCAAGAGGACCCGTCCGAGGACCTGTAGGTCTCGGTTCATGGATTCATGGACTAGCGTTTCTCATCGACGCTGCGACGGCTGATCCGGTCGTCACGCATCATCATGAAGACCGTTGCTTCTTCGGCAACTAAGACGGTCTCTCCGGCACGTACTTCGGCTCGGAAGCGATGATCGCCCGCACGATCGGCTTTGGCGATCACTCGAAGACGAATTTGCGAACCCGCCTCGATCCGAGCGATCGGATTGAATAAGACTTGCCCCGTTACGACTTCACCAACCTGTCCTTCGACTCGAACGGGCTCGATGCCGTGCCCAAACTGAGCGATCACGCGGATGTCCTCAGCGGCTTTGCTGCCACGGTTGTTCAGAACGACTTCGTACGCTACTTCAGCGCCGACGGGTGCCGGTGCGATCGGATCACTCACCGATAGCTTCAAGTCCGCAATCGCGTCGACCGTCGTTCCGATCGAGACGCTTGCCCGACCATTGGCCGTCCCTTGGCAATTGAACGAGAACAGCTGTTCGCCGGTGCTTTCCATCGTGCACACGAACTCGTATTCACGTACTTCTCCCGGCGGCATCGCGTCGATTCGCCAAGACAGCTTGGATCCGCTCAGGCGGGCTTGCTTGATCCCACTGACGTACTTCACGCCCGCGGGCAGTTGCAACTCGGCGGACACCGCTTGGCTAGTCGCTCGGCCGGTGTTGGAGAGTTGAAGCTGATAGGTGGCCTCGGTGTTTTGAAAGCGGATTTGCGGGCCCGCAAGCGTTGCCTCGAGCTTTGCGGTAGCAACCTGAATTTGCTTGCTTGCGGTTTCCCGTAAATCGAGATCTGCCGACACGGCTCCTGCGATCTTTAGCATGCCTGAATCGCGAGCGGTCAACTCAATTTCAAAGGCAGCTTCCTTACCCGGCGGAATGTCACCGAGGGGTTGCGACTGCGGTTTGTCGCCATCACTGGCGAGCGTGAAGATGACATTGGATGCCAATGCATCGCCCGGGTTGAGAACCCGTACCTTGTACTTCTGCGCCTGACCATGAACGATTTCATCAGGTCCATCGATTTGAATCGCCAATTTCGGCTCGCGAACCAAGACCTTTGCAAGGTGGGTCTGTGGGAGCGCCGTCCAGTGCGTCGCCACGTCAAACGTCCCCGATCGAACGGCCCTGACACGGATGAACAGTCGCTCAACGACCCCGGCCGGTAGCTTGTCGATCGTCCACTGCAGCTGCCCCTGGGGTCCCTTCCCGCTTGCATCTGAATCTCCGCTTGCCGCAACCTGCTTGATGGTTCCCAGCGAGGCGTTGTGGCCGCGGACCTCGGCCCACTCGGGCAACGACGTGCGGATGACGATTCCTTTGGCGTCGATCGAGCCTCGGTTCTCGACACGGACTTCGTACTGCGTGAGCTCTCGAATCATGATTTCCGAGGGTCCCTCGGTCACCACTCGGATGCCGGGCAACTCCGACGCCGCCAAGCGCCGGTCCGTGACCACGGGCGAGATCGGAACCATCTTTGGCACTTCGGGTGGTCCGCTCCCGGCGGCTATTTCGCCGTCGCCGTCGCCGTCGCTGCCGTCACTTCCACGTGCGACGAAGCCAGCGTCTGCGTCTGCCTCCGCTTCGGAGGTAGTTGGTTTCGAGTCAGCAACGCCGCTGCCGATCGCAGGATGCGGTGTGGATTTCGTAGTATTGCCGTCGGTCTTTGTTCCCGAACCCACCATCGATGGCGTCAACGGTTCGGCGTCTTCGGGAAGCGGTTGCAACTCGGGAATGCTGGTTTGTGGAACCGTGACCGCACCGCTCTGACGCGGAGTTTCTCGCGACAATGCTGGCGGCACCATCGGTAGGGTTGCGACCCGCGGTTTGGCGAGTTCCGATTCGGTCGCGGCACTCGGCGGTGTGTCAAGTTCGCGATCGATCGGAACCAGCTCACGCCGCGAGACCTGCGGGACGGGGGTCGCTGTCACCGGAGGGCCCGGTTCGCTGAGAGTCACAGGCACCTCGGCCGCACCACCAAATTCTTTGAAGCCTTCGCCGGCAGCGGCGGTCTCGCTCGCATTGAGCGGCTGGACGTTGCGGCGGTCCGACCGTCGAGAGCTGCTGTCGTCGGAGAACTCGGCCGAAACACCCGAGCGTGTCCCGCTTCCCGAGGGCACTGTGACGGTTGGCCGCGGGACCGAGCTGACAACCCGAGGAACCACTTGGTCGGTCACGCGAGAATCGGCCGTGGCGAATCGCGTCGGAACTGGGTTGCGTTGGGGCGGCGCAGTCGCCGCCGGTTGCCGCGGGGCCGCAGCAGATGGATCCCGAAGCGGTTGGTTCGTCTTCGCGGTCGCTGAGGCGGTAGGCGTTTTCGGGCTGTGGAATGGCACTCCCTGCCAGTTGACGGTCGAGGGGTCCGGCGCCGGCAATGCATACGCTTTTCGCCCCTCTTCTTTGTCTTTCTTCGATCCGCCGGTTTCTCCTCGCGATTGGGATGCGTTGAACAAGCCGTCGAGGATTCCAGCGACAGGTTGAACGACGCTCTGCTCGGAATGACCGATTTGCCCAGTCGCCGCGTGAATCACCTCGTTTTCTTTCGCAGCTGCGGGCCGATAGCACTGCGGCGCACCAAAACACGCGAGGCTCAAAGCAACGCGGCACCACACGTGTCCGTGCCGCGATGACACCCAACCGCAAAACTGTCGTGTGTGATTCA
>JBGTCJ010000117.1:0-5534 GCA_041748895.1 Pirellulaceae bacterium | reverse complement strand
CCTCCACGCCCTTTAACGGGCACTAGATCCTGAGTCTAGCGCGTCTGCCAATTCCGCCACATCCGCGTCGATCGCCGCACCGTCAGCCGCGGCATTTCCGAAACCGTCCCGCCCGACGAGGATCGCAAGATTATCGGCGCGTCCCGGTCACCGCAAGGGTGGACCATCCTGGCCACGGCTCGCGTGGATCGGAGCTCGGCGAACGTTTCGATGCCGAGTTTGACGCGACAATGCTCGTTTGTATACTCCGGCCGCTACTTGTACGAGCGCGCGACCGAACGTCGGAGGCGTCGGTAGGGAACGGTCCTCAATGGCGACACTCACCCAGAAGGCGATGCGATGCAATCCCCGAGGAAAGGTGAAACCGTGACCGCGAAATCGAGGGCGGAGACGGGGCAGGCCTTTGGCGATCCGAGTCAACGGCTGCGCGATGACTTTGGTCTGAGTTCGTTTCACCCGGGCCAACGAGCGGTGATCGATCGGCTACTGGCGGGCAAGAACGCCGCTGCGGTGTTTCCAACCGGCGGCGGCAAGTCGCTCTGTTATCAGTTGCCGGCGCTTCTGTTTCCGGGTGCGACCATCGTGATCTCTCCGCTGATCGCGCTGATGAAGGATCAATGTGACGCGCTGCATCGTCGCGGCATTGCGGCGGCACGGATCGACTCGACGCTCTCGCAGAGCGAGGTTTACGAAACCATGCAGGCGATTCGCGGTGGCGATACCAAGCTGCTGTACGTCGCTCCGGAGCGATTTTTCAACGAACGGTTTCGGGCGGCCGTCGGCGATTTGCGAGTCTCGCTATTCGCCATTGACGAGGCTCACTGCATTTCTCGGTGGGGGCATAACTTTCGCCCCGATTACCTGAAGTTGGCCGACTTGGCGCGAGAACTTTGCGCCGAGCGGGTTCTCGCACTGACGGCCACCGCCACACCCGAGGTGCTCGAAGATATCTGCAGCGCCTTTTCGATCGCTTCGGATGACGCGATTCGCACCCCGTTTTTTCGTCGCAACCTTCAATTGCAATCCTCGGTCGTCGACGAAGACGATCGTGACAGTCGGCTGCTGGGCCTCATTCGGGACTGCCCACCTGGGCCCGCGATCGTCTACGTTTCGCTGCAGAGGACGGCCGAGACGGTTGCCGCATTCCTTGCCGACGCCGGCCTCCCCACGCGCGCTTATCACGCCGGAATGGACGATGAAGTCCGCTCGCAAACGCAGCAATGGTTCATTGAATCGCCTCGCGGGATTGTGGTCGCGACGATCGCCTTTGGGATGGGAATTGACAAGCCGAACATTCGCTACATCTACCACTACAACCCTTCGTCATCGCTCGAATCTTACGCGCAGGAGATCGGCCGCGCCGGTCGCGACGGGCTCGATTCGTATTGCCATTGGTTGATCTGCCCGAACGACCGCATCGTTTTGGAAAACTTTGTGTACGGCGACACACCGACGCGTCAGTCGGTCGGCCAGCTAATCGACCTTGTCGATGGGCAAGCGGAATCTTTCTTCATCAGCTACTACCAACTGGCAGCTGAGACCGATATCCGCCTGCTCGTTGCCAGAACACTCATGACCTACCTCGAGCTTGATGGATATCTGGTCGCCAAGTCGCCGCGTTTCGACACGTACAAGATCAAGCCGTTGGTCGCGTCGACGACCATCCTCGCTAACTTCAACGGGGAGAAAAGGGCGTTCTTGGCCGCGCTCCTGGGGTGTTTGACGAAGGGCCGAACCTGGTATTTGCTCAACATGGCGGTGGCCGGTCGTCGACTAAATTGCGACCGCGGGCGAATGGTCGCCGCGATCGAGTACCTTGCCGAGAAGGGCTGGATCGATGTTCAGGTGTCAGATCTCGTTCACGGCTATCAGAAGCGAAATCCGATCGGAGATCGGAAGTTGGTGGCTGATCGCCTCTTCGATCAATTGCTGCTGCGCGAACAAGGCGAATTGTCGAGGCTCAATAGCATGATGGAATTGGGAAAAGCTAGCAGCTGCCTGGCGCGAACGCTGTCGTCACACTTTGGGGAAGAAATCGGTGAGGATTGTGGTCGCTGCACCCACTGCCTCGGCGGAGGGCCGAACCAGCTGCCGCCGGTCCTCGGTGGACGCGTCGGGACTTCGGTTTTGAAGTCGATCGAAGGATTGACCAAAAGGTATCCCGATTTACTCGGGACGCCGCGTCAGCGTGCCCGCTTTCTGTGCGGGCTGACCAGCCCGGCGTTCACGCGGGCGAGGCTCAGCCGCGACCCGAGCTTCGGAATCTGTGATCGCGTTCCCTTCGCGGCGGTGCTTCAGGCGGTTTCCACGCGGAACGATAGCTAAGTCCCGATTCGCCTTGTGAGCGGGTGAAATGCTTTCGTAGACTTCGCGCGGCAACCGCCACGCACTCGCGGCGGCAAGTTCCATCACCGCATCGACGCTAACCACATAATTTGCTGACTTTTTCGGCTCCGCGACGAGCGCTATCGGGCGCGCCCCCAAGACGGTGGAAGCCTCCGTCGCTCGCCGCTGCGCGGTCAGCTCTCCGCGGATTGACGTTCAACGCCGTGCTGTTGCTGGTGAGCGCGCCACTCGTCGCTCAATCGCCTACGCCAGCGCCTACCCCAGCGCCCCACTCGTCCTTCACGGAGGAGTCGGGCTCCGACGCATCGCTCGCCCAGCAAGGCCTGGACGTTCGCGGCGACGTCGTCTACCGCTGGACCGAGGGGGACGCTAATGCGTTTCTGCTCGAAGGGCGGTGCGAGCTTTCGGCGCCGACGGGGATCGTGGCTGCCAATCGAATCTTGATCTTGATGGAACGTCGCGAGGGTCATTCTCCCTGGTTTGTTCGCGCGATCGCCGAGGGGCAGGTACGGATCGCTGGTGCCAAATCACCGGCACCCTGGGTTGGCCAATGGCAACTCCAGCGTGAGCCAACGATCGATGCGCCGAACTATCGGGGCCAACCGGCCACAAAACCCGAACTGCTGGCGATGCTTCAAGGTGTCGCGCCAGTTGCTGCGGCTCAGTTCTCCCCATCTCCGTCCCCCGGCGGACCGGATCAGGCGACGGTCGAGGAGCGGTTCATGCAATCTTTTGACCAGGGACTTTCCGGCGGTATCGTCGCTCCGGATCAGCCACTGGTTCCTGCGACACCCCCTGCGGGCGGTGACCGATTTCAACTGCTCCTGGGCGGCGGCACGCGATCGGTCGAAATCGTTTCTCGAGGAACGACGCAGTCAGCGCAAATTGAGACTCAGAATCGACCGGAAACGGGCGAAACCGTCGTCATCGCCCGCGGCGGGGTCACCATTCTGGTTCGTGACGTCCAAATACAAATGGGCACGGGGCAACTTTTTGAACTCGGGACGGTCACGCTTTCGGCCGATCAGATTGTCGGCTGGCTGCCGATTGTCACCAACCTCTTCAGTGGTGGTGGCACGCTCGATCAGGCCGAGGGCGAATTCTATCTCGAGGGAAATATCGTCTTTCGCCAAGGCAATCGCGTCATTTATGCGGACTCGATGTACTACAACGCCAGTCGTGAGTACGGGATGGTACTGTCCGCCGAGGCGATTACACCGATACCCGAATACGAGGGGCTGGTGCGGCTCAAGGCGGAAGTTCTGCAACAAGTTGCCGAGGGCGAATTCGTCGCTTTCGATGCGGCCGTGACGGGCAGTCGGATGGGGGTGCCTCGGTACTGGCTTCAAAGCGAGCGATTGAGATTTTCCGATCAGACACGGGCGGGAGTCGATCCGATCACGGGTGCCCCCGTCGAGATCAGTGACCGCGTGGTGAGCGGCGCGGGGAGCTTTGTCTACGTCGGCGGAGTACCCGTGTTTTACTGGCCACGTTTCACAAGCGATATCGACGTGCCGTCGTTTTACGTCAATCGCGTCAAGGTGAAGAACGACAGCATTTTTGGTAGCCAGCTCTTTGTCGACTTTGACCTCTTTCAGCTGTTCGGATACGACCGTCCCCCGCGCGGTGTCGATTGGACGCTTTCAACCGACTACCTCAGCGATCGCGGGCCGGCACTCGGCACGACCCTCTCGTACGATCGTGGCGATTGGTTTGGCATTCCGGGTCCGGTCAGCGGGTTCATTGACGCGTGGGGATTGCGTGACCGCGGGCTCGACACGCTCGGGCGAGATCGCCGCAATTTGACACCCGAGCAGGAGTATCGCGGGAGGGTGCTCGGCCGACATCGTCACTACCTCGCCAATGACTATGAGCTCGCCGCCGAAATCGGATACATCAGCGATCGCAACTTCCTGGAGCAATATTTCGAGAATGAATGGGATCGCGACAAGGACCACGACACGTCGATTCGACTCCGAAAGTACTACTTCAACAACCTCTTTGAACTGTCGGCCGAGGGTCGGCTGAACCCGTTCTTTACTGAGACCCAACGACTGCCCAGTGTCGATCACTACCTGCTCGGTGGATCAGTCTTAGGCGATCGCCTGACATGGTCGATGCACAATCAGGTTGGCTATGCCGATTTGAAACTCGCGTCATTGCCCCAAGACCCCGCGCAAGCTGCCGTGACGCAGAATCCGCTTCCCGGCGAAATCGAGGCATCGGGATTGATTGCTGCGACACGACAAGAGTTGGCGATGCCGACTGAACTTGGGCCGGTCAAGTTCGTTCCTTTCCTTTCGGGCGAGGCGGCCCGCTATGGCGAGGACGCCTCAGGCGAATCGCTGACGCGATTGATTGGGCAAGCCGGCGTTCGCGCGACGCTACCGATGTGGCGAGTCGACCCGAACGTCCAGAGCAGCCTCCTCAATGTCCGTGGATTGGCGCACAAGGTCGAATTCACGGGGGAGTACTTCTACGCCGACAGCAATACCAATCTCGACGACCTCCCGCTCTACGATCCCCTCGACGATGACGCGCAGGAGGAAGCCCGCAGGCGGTTTGCATTCAGCACGTTCGGCGGTGCGATTCCCGACCGGTTCGACCCCCGCACCTACGCGCTGCGAAACGGTCTGCAACGGTACGTGACAAGCCCATCGGAAGTCATCGCCGATGACTTGATGCAGGCCCGGCTCGGCGTCCACCAACGCTGGCAGACCAAACGCGGTCGCCCCGGACGCGAACGGATCGTTGACTTGATGCGGTTGGATGTCGACACCGTTATTTTTCCGCACGGCAACGAGATCAACTACGGGGAATCGATCGGACCGACGACCTACGACTTTCGCTACCATCTCGGCGACCGCGTGACGCTCCTGAGCGATGGCTATTTTGATTGGTTCGATGACGGCCTGAGGTCGATCAGTGCGGGCGTCCGCACCAGCCGCCCGGGCGTCGGCGATGTCTACCTCGGGCTGATGTCGATTGAGGGTCCGGTCAGTAGCACCGTATTCCGCACGAGCTACGACTACCGCCTCAATGAGAAGTGGATCCTGACAACGACCAACACCTACGATTTTGGGGATGCTGGCAATATCGGCCAAACCGTCGCATTGACGCGGATCGGCGAATCGATGTTGATCCGACTCGGGCTCGACGTCGATCGGGGACGAGACAATGTCGGCTTC
>JBGTCJ010000116.1:0-3857 GCA_041748895.1 Pirellulaceae bacterium | reverse complement strand
ATCAATCCCATGATTCCGATGATTGCCATGAAACCGAACGGGTAACCACCTAGCCAGAGCGAGCCCAGGCCGAGCCCGATCGAGAGAAAGCCGACCAATCCGATCGTACCCGCCAAACGAAAGGAACTGAATGACAAAACGAGAGTCGCCACCATCAAGGCCATCAGCACACCGACGCTCGCCACCAAATTCCCCACCGCATCATTTCGTTTGGAGGCCTCACCCCCGTAGGTCATCTCGTACCCTGGGGGAACTTGAAAATCACTCTCCGCCAATCGACGTTCGAACTCCAGTAACGCGGTGGATGGCAAGGTGTCCGCCGTCAAAAACGCGCTCACCTCGTTTATTCGCCGTCGATTCAATCGCACGATCACTCCCGTCTCAGGATGGAGTTGGACATCCGCAATCGCGCCCAAAGGCACGACATTGGCAACCCCATCAATTTGCGAAGTCAGATCCATCGATCGGAGCGCCGAGACGTCGCTGCGAACCTCATCGGTCGTCCGGACCCTCACCGGCAACTCCTCGGTCTCCTGTAGGACCGATCCGGCCGATCGACCATCGAGCGAGTTTTGAATCTGTTCCGCGATGACGCGTGGCGACAAACCAGCCATTTGGGCCGACTGCGTATCAATGTCGAGGCTCACTTTGGCGAGCGTCTCCGAGAGCAGACTCCGCGTATGAGTCACGTTGGCAACGCCGACCAGCACCCCGCGCACCTGATCGCCCAGGTCGACCAACCGCTGCAGGTCAGGTCCGATTAAACGAATCTCAAGCGGTGCGTCGAATGGAGGCCCCTGTTCCAACTGCCGAACGAGTACACGCGCGGACGGAATTGCACGATCGAGTTTCCTCTGCAAGCGACGAATCATGTCACCCGAATCGCCATCCCCGACTCTCACAATCGCTTGAGCGAACTGCGGAGTACCACGCCGACCGGCGATGATGTTGTAGTAAAACGTCGGTGCGCTCTCGCCGAAGAACCAATCGGTCTGGGCAATCGCTTCCGCCTCGAGTACTTCGTCGACTCCGGCGGCCGCACGCTGGGTGTCGGAGATCGAGGCACCCGTGGGCAATTCAACGTCGATTAGGAATTGGTCGCGATCCGCCGGCGGAAAAAATTGCTCCGGCAATTGCCGGGCGACCAGAAAACCAGCTATCGGCAGGGTGACCGAGAAGCCCAACGCCACGGCGGGTCGCGCGAGCAACCACCGCAATGTGGCCCGATAACGCTCTGCCATGGATGGAGAAGCATAGCCCTTAGTCAGCCATCGCCCAATCGGCGATTTCGGCGTTTCGACCCGGATGAACAACGCAGCCATCGAGGCCACAATCGTTAAAGAAAAGAACAGCGAAAAGAAAATGGCCAAGATGACGCTGATCGCGATCGAACCAACAAATTCGCCCGCCGGGCCAGGCATCAGAGCGATCGGGGCAAACGCAAAGGCTGTCGTCAAGCTGCTGCCCAGCAGTGGGATCGCCAACCGCCGGACCGTCCCCGAAACCGCCTCCGGTGGAGTTTGTCCGTGTTCGAGCGCCGTGCGGATCTCATCGACCATCACAATCGCGTTGTCGATCAACAGACCCAGCGCAATGATCAGCCCGGTAATCGACATCTGATGGATCGGAATCCCCAGCACCCGAAGCGCGAACAACACCGCAAGCATCGTTAGAGGCAATGCGGACGCCACCACGATCGCACTTCGCCACCCCATCAGCAGTAAAACCACGCCGCAGACGGCGACACCCCCGAGTGCCAAATTGAGCGACAGGCTACCCAGCCGTGCGGAAACGTAGGCGCTCTGGTCCAACACGGTTCGAACCGCCAGGCCCTGCGGCAATTGCGATTCAAACGATTCGACCACATCCTTGGCGAGGGTTGCCCAACGGTCGATTCGCACGTCGGCGCGGACCAGGATACCGAGCGTGATGGCGGGGTGCTCGCCGTGGCGCCCCGCTCGAGGTAATGGCTGGGGTGTCGTGACCGTCACGTCCGCCACCTGATCCAACCTCACGAATCGCCCATCGCCGGCCTGGATGTCCGCGCGCGAGACGTCGCTTGCCTCGTTAAACTGGTTGCTCACCTCGACAACCAAGTCGCGTCCAACGGCTCGAACCGACCCGGCAGCGTCCTTGGCATCGAACCGTGACAATTGGTCCGCGATGGCCTCAGCCGACAAATCCATCGAAGCGATCCGCCGGGGGTCGACGCGGACGAGTATCTCCTCGCCGGGGTCGCCGAAAAAATCGATGGTTTCCGTTCCGGGGATCGCTTGCAGCCGGTTCTCGAGGTCCTTGGACAATCGCCGCAAAACCGCGTAATCAACCGGCTCGGATCGCTGCCAGACGACCGACACGATGCTCGCAAACGCGCGGATTTCTAATTCGTCGAACCGAGGTCTAGTTGCCTGTCGTGGCAACTCGGGCAACGTATCGTCAATCTTCGCCCGAACCTTCGACCAAACCTCGTCCGATTTGACGACATGGTCGAGAAGCTCGATCGCGATCGTCGAAATTCCTGGACGACTGTGAGACCGCAGCTCTTTGATCTCCTCGACCTCACGAAGTTGGTCCTCAATCTTCTCGGTGATCAGTGTCTCGATCCGCGTCGCGTCCGCCCCCGGCATACTCGTGTTGACCATCGCGGCCCGCTTGGTCATTACCGGGTCCTCCATTCTCGGCATCACACTGACGCTCGAAAGTCCCGCGACGACGACCAAGCCCACCGCAAGCAACATCAATCGGCGATCCTGCACGAACCAGTTCGACCAGTCCCGTTCGCTTGACGCCCGTTTTCGACTCATGCGTTTGAAACCCTGCACTGCGTGGTGCTCACTGTGGTGGCCGCTACTGGACCACCTCGACCGGCATGCCTACGGAAATCCGATGGATCCCGTCTCGAACGATTCGGTCGTTCGCCGAGACCATCGATCCAACGATTCGTGAAAACTCGCCCTGGGTTTCGACGACTTGCACGTCGCGACGCTGGACCACCAGTCCGCCGCCCTCAGCCGACGGCTCGACGGCCATCACCGACCACATTCCGCGCGGCGCCTTGACGAGCGCTGTGACGGGTACCCACAGCTGGTCCGCCTCCGGCCGCGCCATCGCGAGACTCGCTGTCTGTCCCGGAATCGCCCACTGGAGTTCGACGGGTAACTCGACGTAAACACCAATCGTTCGCGTCGCCCGATCCAGCTCGGGTTCGATTCGTAAGACCTTCGCCTCGGCGGACCTTCCCGCAATGCTCACCGTTGCCGCGTCGCCCACACGGAGCGTTAACGCGTCTCGGGGAGACACGCCAAAACGCGCCTCCAGCGGCTCGATCTGTAACAGACGCAAGACCACCGCCGCCGAATCCGCAATCGTTCCTTCATCGAGGAAGCGACGCGCGATCACCCCGTCAAAGGGCGCGAACAATTGGGTGTCGCCCAAGTCGACCTCAAGGCTAGCTAGTTCCGAACGCAGCACGGCCAACCGTGCGGATTGTGCCGCCAATCGCTCCTTCCGCGTCCCCTCTCGCAACTCGCTCAACACGTGTTCGGCCGACGCCAACGACGCTTCCATCTGTGCGACCGAATACCGCGCCTCGTCGAACTGCTGAACGCTTGACGCTTGGCTCCTGAGCAAACCACGCTGCCTCTCTTCGGTTACCCGGGCCAGCTGCAACATCGCTTCCCAGCGACGCACCTCGGCCTCTGCGGCGTCGATCGTTTGTTTGCGTGGTCCGGCAACCAGTTCGTCAAGCAAGGCTTGTGCCTCGTCGATTTGCGCTCTCACCGAATCGATTCGGGCGAGGATGTCCGAGGCGTCGAGTGAGGCCAACCGTTGACCCTTGTCAACACGAGCACCCTCCC
>JBGTCJ010000115.1:0-2547 GCA_041748895.1 Pirellulaceae bacterium | reverse complement strand
CGGCGGCGAACTCGGACTACAAGACAGCCTGCTGTTCGATCGAGGGCGAGCCCTGCCGGCCAACCTGCCCAACTCCATTCCAGGTTTCAATTTCAACAACAGCGGCACTCCGAATGTCGGCGTGGTCAACCCCGGAACCGTTGGGTCCCGGGCGCTGAGTACGTTCGGGCTCGGCACGGCCAGCTCAACCGCCGGATATGGCGGATTCGTGCTAAGTGCCGCCAGCGACTCTTTCAGCCTGCTCCTACGGGCCCTTCAGGACGCCAACCGGGCACAGATCCTAAGCCGGCCGCAAATCATGACCGTCGACAACAAGGCCGGGTTCGTGCAGGTCGGACAACAGGTCGCGCGGGTCACCGGTCTGTCCCAGGGGCAGATCGGTGTTCCACCGATTTTGGATGTTGCCGACATCAGCATCGGATTGATCCTGGAAGTCCTGCCGCGAGTCGGTGCCGATGGCTTGATCTCCCTCCAGATTCGTGCCGAAAGATCATCGATCGATGACCCCGCTGGCGGGACGCCGATCGGGACCGATCAGAACGGAAACACCATCCGAATTCCCAATATCAATACGACCAATGCCGAGTCGACCATTACCGCCTACAGTGGCCAAACCGTCGTTTTTGGCGGGCTGATCCAAAAGGAACGACAAAACATCAGCCGGAGAGTCCCGTACCTATCGCAAATCCCGCTGCTGGGGGTGATGTTTCGCTTCGATCGTGAATTCGAACGTCGATCGGAACTGCTCGTCGTGATGACTCCGATGCTAATCACCGGCGATGAGGATCTCGAATACGTCAAACAAGTCGAGTCGAGCCGCATGAGTTACTGCTTGGCCGACGTCGTCGAGATGCATGGTGACGTGGGACTCAGTGGCGGCTATGGACTTTGGGGACCGGCGATCGGTCCGGTGATCTACCCCGACTTGCAACCGACCGTTGACCAATTTCCGACAAATGAGGAAAGCATCCTCGAAGGACCGGTTTACGGGCCGCTCAATGGGCCGATGCACGGACCACTCCATGGGCCGATGCATGGGCCACTTCATCGATCGGAGCAAGCACCGACCCCGCTGATGGTCGATCCGGTCCCAGCCGACCCGAGCCTCGCACCGGGTGAGGTCTCTGCGACCTCGGCGATGTCCGAAACGAACTCGGGCCCGCTCTGGCAGTCATCGGGCTCGGCGAAAACGAACCAACCGGTTCGGGCGGCGGACTTCAAATTCATTGACACGCAAGCTGCGGAAGTGATGTCCGGAATCGCCCGTTGAGACCCCACCCGCTTGATCTTTGGATAACTCACCACGATGACTCAAAAGTTCACACCGCGATCGCTCAGAATCCGCGCTCTGTCACTACTACTGCTGCTGACCCTACCCATCGCGGGATGTTCCGGTTTCGGAACCAAGGATGCCAAGTTCGCGTGGAAAATGCCGTGGTCAAAAAAGACGGACCAGCAGGAACCTTATCCCAACCCCGTCCGGTTGGTCGTGACGTGGGCGCCCGACACGCTCGTCCAAACCGGCCGAACACCGACCCGCGGCTTCGGCGGACGATTGTTCTTCTACAACGAGAAAACGCATGCCGTCCCCGTCGAAGGTGAATTGACCGTTCACGCGATCGCCGAAAATGCCGATGGCTCAACGGGAGAAGTCAAGCGTTATCACTTCACCGCCGAGCAGTTCACGGAGCACTTCAGTCAGAGCGATATCGGCGCGTCTTACAGCATTTGGATCCCTTGGGACGCGGTCGGCGGTGATCAAACGCGGATCAGTCTGGTCCCCTCCTTCCGCTCCACCAGCGGCAAGCTGGTACAGGGCGAGTTGGCTGTCGTCGGTTTGCCAGGCCGTCGCTCGGCCGCTGAGCAACTCGCCAAACGCCCGCCGACGGCGACCGAATTGCTCGCGCAGCGCGCCAAACCCTCGATGGGGCTGACTACCACAACCATTCCCGTTCGCGGCAGTCACGGGGTTCCTCCCGCCAGCTCGCAGCCGCTGATCCCGGCACTTGCCGATGCAACGTCGCGCGGATTCTCCAGCGCGGGAGTTTCCGCGGGGGCGAGTCCGGAATCGATGACGAGCCCTGGATTCACGTCGAATCCCGTTTCGATCGAGCCGACGACGGTTGATTCGCCCTCCCCGTCGCTGATCACGACCCGGCCCGAATCGGCGCCATGGGTATCCGACCGTTCTCGGGGCGGCCTCAAGCCTGCTCGTATTGGTGCGGGGCGAAATGTCCAAGCCGGCGAACCGAGTGTTCGACAAGTGTCGGCGGAATCGATCCGCTAGTTCGCCGCCCGCGATCGATTGAAGCATTCTTCTCATTTGCCGCACACCCGCGCGCAGGCTTGATCTGAGCCAACGCTTGCACAGCAAATACGCAGCTCGAATCCTCTCGCTGCGGATTTACTAGGCACGTACGTGCCTGCGAGCCGCTGGCCGCGCCTCATTGTAATTTTTTCAATGCTCTTAAGTCATTGAATTCGTTGCCTTTGCGAACGCAACCTCTGGATTCGTTTAGGTTTTGGCACAAGCGCTGCTTAGCGGGA